>DASZON010000404.1:0-10191 GCA_035550755.1 Actinomycetota bacterium
GGCCATGCGGGCCGCGTTCGCCAGCCCCGAGGCCGCCGAGGCCGGCCGGCAGCTCATGAGCTTCGCCAAGGGCCTGGTCACCATGTACACCGCCGAGGTGGTCGACGACCGGGGCCGCCCGGCATGACCCTCTCGGTGCGACGCGAGGGGGCCGCGACCTGGATCACCATCGACCGGCCGGAGGCCCTCAACGCCCTCGACGGGCCGACCAAGGAGGCGATGGTCGAGGCCCTCGGCGAGGCGGCCGAGGATCCCGCGGTGCGGGCGGTCGCCCTCACCGGGGCCGGGCGGGCGTTCTGCGTCGGCCAGGACCTGCGCGAGCTCGAGCAGGCCTACCGGGACGGCCAGGCCCCCGACCTGGCCGACGCCCTGGAGCGCCACTACGCGCCCATCTGCAAGCTGCTGGCCGGGATGCCCAAGCCGACCGTGGCCGTGGTCAACGGGGTCGCGGCCGGGGCCGGGGTGTCGCTCGCCCTGGCCTGTGACCTCCGACTGGCCAGCGACGCGGCCCGCTGGCGGCTGGCCTTCTCCGGCATCGCCCTGGTCCCCGACGCCGGCTCGACCTGGCACCTGCCGCGGCTGGTCGGGCTGTCCCGGGCCATGGAGATCGCCCTGCTCGGCGACTGGGTCGACGCCGGCCAGGCGCTCCAGTTCGGCCTGGTCAACCGGGTCTGGCCGGCCGGGGACTTCCCGGGGGAGGCCGAGGCGGCGGTGGCCGCCCTGGCCGCCGGGCCGACCCTGGCCTTCGCCCGCACCAAAGCCCTGTTCCGCGACCACCTCGGCACCGACCTGGCCGGCGCGCTCGCCGGCGAGGCCGCCGCCCAGGTCGCCTCCGGCCAGACCAAGGACCATCTGGAGGGCGTCACCGCCTTCCTTGAGAAGCGCCCCCCGACCTTCCAGGGAGCCTGAACCATGCCTGCCGACTACCAGCTCTTCATCAACGGGCACGCAACCGACGCCGACAGCGGCGAGACGTTCGAGACGATCGACCCCTCCACCGGCCAGCCGCACGCCACCGTGGCCCGGGCCGGCAAGGTCGACGTGGACCGGGCCGTGGCCGCCGCCCGGGCCGCCTTCGAGGACGGCCGCTGGTCGGGCCTCCGCCCCGAGAAGCGGGCCGCGGTCCTCCAGGCGGTCGCGGCCAAGCTCAAGGAGCAGGCCGCCCGGCTGATCGACCTGGAGGTCCGCGACTCGGGCGGCACCATCCGCAAGACGAAGTCGGCCGACGTCGCCGGGGCCATGTTCACCTTCCGGACCTACGCCGAGTTCGCCACCCGGCTCCCGTCCGAGCTGCCCCTGCCGTTCACCGTCGCCCCCGGCCCCAGCCACAACTACCTGCGCCGCGAGCCGGTCGGGGTCTGCGCCGGGATCATCCCCTGGAACTTCCCCATCCAGAACGCCGCCTGGAAGCTGGCCCCGGCCCTGGCCGCCGGCAACACGGTGGTCCTCAAGCCGGCCGAGCAGACCCCGTGCACGGCCGTGGAGCTGGCCAAGCTGTGCACCGAGGCCGGCGTGCCCGACGGGGTCGTCAACGTCCTGCCCGGGTTCGGCCCGGAGGCGGGCGAGCCGCTGGTCACCTCGCCCGAGGTCGACAAGGTCGCCTTCACCGGCTCGACCGAGGTCGGCCGGCGGGTCGCGGCCCTGGCCGCCGGCACGGTCAAGAAGGTCCTGCTGGAGCTGGGCGGCAAGTCGGCCAACATCCTGCTCGACGACGCCGACCTCGACCTGGCCGCCGACGGGGCCGCCTACGCGATCTTCTTCCACCAGGGGCAGGTCTGCACCGCCGGCAGCCGGCTGCTGGTGGCCCGGCCGATCCACGACGAGGTGGTGGCCCGGCTGGTCGACATCGCCGAGCGGATCACCGTCGGCCCGGCCCCCGACCCCGCCTCGGACATGGGCCCCCTGGTCTCGGCCGAGCAGCTGGAACGGGTCGAGCGGTACGTGCGCATCGGCCAGGAGGACGGGGCCAAGCTGGCCGCCGGCGGCGAGCGGGTCACCGTGGACGGCCACGAGGGCGGCTACTACTTCGCCCCGACGATCTTCACCGGGGTCGACCCGGGGGCGCGCATCGCCCAGGAGGAGATCTTCGGCCCGGTCCTGACCGTGATCCCCTTCGACGACGACGACCAGGCCGTGGCCATCGCCAACAACTCCCCCTATGGCCTGGCCGGGGGGGTCTGGAGCCGCGACTCCGGCCGGGCCGTCCGGGTCGCCGAGCGCCTGCGCACCGGCACCGTCTGGGTCAACGACTACCACCTGCTCAACCCCAGGTACCCCTTCGGCGGCTACAAGCAGTCCGGGGTCGGCCGCGAGCTCGGCGAGCAGGGCTACCTCGAGTACACCCAGACCAAGCACGTCCACGTCGACATCACCCAGCAACGCGCCCGCCACCGCTGGTTCGACGTCACCATCCCCCGCCGCCGCCCCCCCGAGCCGACCCAGCAGGGCGGATCGACCCCGGGCGCCTGACCCGGCGAGCCTGGCCGGTGGACCACGACGAGCGGCTGCGGCTGGCCGCGGACCTGACCGAGCGGCTGCTCGACCGGCACGGGGCGGGGATCGTCGCCGTGGGCGTGCACGGCTCGGTGGCCAGGGGCGACGACGGCGAGGAGGCCGACCTGGACCTGGCCGTGGTCACAGGAGGCCCCGAGGTCGAGGTGCCCGGCCGCTACCTGCGCCACCGGGACACGGTGGTCGACCTGAGCGCGATCGGTGCCGACGCCTACCTGGAGGAGGCCGGCCACGTCGGCCCGGCCTGGCCGCTGGCCGCCGACCAGTACGTCAACCACCTCGCCGTCCACGACCCCGGCGGGTACTTCCACAAGCTCAAGCACGTCCACCAGGCGGCTGTCGAGGAGGCCGGGCCCGAGGTGTTCGCCGCCGCCGCCGGGGCCGACCTGGTCCAGCTGCTCTCCTGGGACGCCACCGCCCGCGCCGCCGAGCTGGCCGGCGACCTGCCGACCGCCCTCCTGGCCGTCAAGGAGGCGGCCGTGCTGGCCGCCCTGGTGGTGGGGCTCCTCACCCGCACCGCCTACCGGAACCTGCCCCACGCCGTGGCCGCCACCGCCGCCACCGCGGCCGCCGGCCCCGGCTTCGGGGCCGACTACCGCCGCCTGCTCGACCCCACCGCCGACCCGGCCGTCCAAGTCCTGGCCCTCGGCCGGGTCCGCGACGCCCTCCGCGCCGTGGCCGACCGCGAGCGGGTCCCCTACCAGGCGGCCGGCCTGGACGCGTTCCTGTAGGGCGGGCGGCTCAGCCGCCCAGCTGCGTCCCGACCTCACCGGCGACCCAGGCGGCGTCCCCGGGGAAGCCGTAGAGGATGCTGGAGCCGCGGCGGCGCATCCAGCGCAGCCCCAGGTACCACAGGCCGGGAGCGGGGGCGGTGCCCTGGCGGTGCTCGGGCAGGCCGTCGGCGCCGACCAGGGCGGGGTCGAGCCAGGAGAAGTCGCCGGTGAACCCCGTGCACCAGACCACGCCGCCGACCTCGCCCAGGTCGACGGCGGCCGGCGGCTTGAGCTCGAGCTCGACCGGGAGGTCGTGCTCGTCGGGCTCGGCCGGGGGCGCGTCCAGGCCCTTGCGCTGGATGAGGTCGTCGACCATCGTCCGGACCCTGGCCGCGAAGGCGTCCCCGGCGGCGACATTGGAGGCCGCGCTGTCGTCGAAGCTGACCCGCTCGCCGTCCACGGCGACCGGGCGCCCGACCAGGGTGGCGCCGGCGCGGGCGAGGCCCGGCAGGCTCAGGCCGCGGCCGGGGGCGATGATCGGCATGGGCGCCCGCATGACCGACGGGTCGGGCAGGTCCTGGGGCCGCTGGTCCATGAAGCCGGCCTCGATCAGCCACTCGAGGATGTCGCGGCCCCGGTGCCGGAAGGGCACGCGGCCGGCGGCGCTGGTGGCCACCAACACCCGGCGGCCCCCGGCGAGCAGGTCCTCGGCGATCTGGCAGCCGGACTGGGCGGTTCCCACGACCAGCACCGCCCCGTCGGGGAGCTGCGCCGGGCCGCGGTAATCGGCCACGTGGAGCTGGGCCACCCGGTCCGGGAGCTGGGCGGCCAGGGCCGGGACCCGGGGGACGTTCTGGTCGCCGGTGGCCACGACCACCGTGCGGGCCCGGAGCTCGCCGTCGCCGGTGGCCAGCATCCAGCCGTCGCCCGCCGGCGCCAGCCGCTCGACCCCGACGCCCGCGCGGACCGGGCAGCCGGCGGCGACCCGCTCCAGGCGCCCGACGACCTCGGCGCGGGGAGCGTAGGCGTAGCGCTCCTGGTCGCCGAGCATGGGGTGGTTCATCCACCCGGCGGTGTTGAGCCGGAACGAGTCCCAGCGCTGGTCCCGCCAGGTGGCGGCGACCCGGCCCCGCTCCAGCACCACGTGGTCGACCCCGCGGCCGGTCAGGGCCACGCTGGTCGCCAGCCCGGCCGGCCCGGCGCCGACGACGGCGCAGTCGATCACTCGCACTTCGTCCCCTCACACCCGGTCGATGGCCCGCCGCAACGCCTGGAGGAACGCCTCCGGCTGGTCGACCCCCAGGAAGTGGCCGGCGTCGTCGATCACGTCCAATGGCCAACCATAACGGACGCTGGCCTCCTTCGCGGCCGCCAGCGGCATCACCCGGTCCTGCCGCCCCCAGATGAGGGTCGTGGGCACGTCGATGCGGGCGACCTCCTCGGGCGGGATCTGGCGCAGGCCGAGCTCGCCCAGCAGGTGGCGGTTGGCCCGGCGCACACTCGGGGTGCGGGCCAGCTCCAGCGAGTAGGCCCGGAACGGCGCCCATCGATCCCCCATCCGGCGCCGCGCCCGGTCCACGTCGACCGAGACCTGCCGCAGCATCCCCATGGCGGTGCGCTCGGTCGGGCGGAGGCTGTGGCGGACCAGCGCCAGCAGCATCGGCGGCGGGATGCGGACCTTGCCGACCAGGCCGCCCATGCTGACGAGCACCAGCCCGGCCAGGCGGTCGCCGTGGGCGGCCGCGAACCGGGTGGCGATCGAGCCCCCGAGCGACCCCCCGACCAGGACGGGCGGGGCCGGGCAGGTGCGCTCGAGGAGCTCACCGAGCCAGGCCAGCACCCCGGGGGCGTCGGGCGGCGCCCCGTTCACCCGGGAGGCGCCGAGGCCGGGCAGGTCGGGGGCGACGACCCGGTGGGACCGGACCAGCTCGGCCATGGCCGGCAGCCACACCCCGGCCCAGCCGCCCTGGCCGTGCAGCAGCACCACCGGCGGCCCGTCGCCGCCCTCGAGCACCGCGGTCGAGACCCCGGCCAGGTCGAGCCGCCGTTCGGTGACCGGGGCGCCGGCCAGCAGCAGCGACCGGTGGCCGTCGCCCCCAGTCCGCCCGGTGTCCTCCTCCATGGTCCGCTGCCCGCGCATGCAGATCCCTCCTTCCGACGCCGGTTTCCGGCGCTCCGGGAGCATCGTCGGGGACGGCCGGGCGGCCGCCAAGGACAGGATGTGAACCTGGCGGGTGGGCCGTGACCTGCCCGGGTTCAGAAACGGAACTAGGCAACGGGCCGGCCATGGCCGAGACTGGAGGCGCCATGCGGACCTACGGCCAGTTCTGCCCGATCGCGCGGGGCTCGGAGATCCTCGCCGAGCGCTGGACCCCGATCATCCTGCGCAACCTGCTGCTCGGCTGCCGGACCTTCAACGAGATCGCGGCCGGCGCCCCCGGGCTGTCGCGGGCTCTGCTGGCCCGGCGCCTGCGGGAGCTGGAGCGGGCCGGGGTGCTGGAGATCCGGGCCAAGCCCAACGGCCGCGGATCGGTCTACGAGCCCACCCCGGCCGGCCGGGACCTGGCCGGGGTGCTGGAGTCCATCGGCGGCTGGGCCGAGCGCTGGACCGAGCTCACCGACGACCACGCCGACCCCGAGGCGGTGCTGTGGTCCTGGACCCAGACGTTCCTCCGCCACGACCTGCTCCCCGACCGCCGGGTGGTGGTGCGGTTCGAGTTCACCCGGCGGGCCCGGCGAGTGCGGCTGTGGCTGCTGGCCGAGGGCGGGACGGCCGAGCTGTGCCGGTTCGACCCCGGCTTCGGCGACGACCTGGTGGTCACCATCGACGACCCGCTGGTGCTCGCGCACTGGCACATGGGCCGGGTCTCGTGGGCGGCGGCGCAACGGTCGGGCGGCGTCACCGTCACCGGGCCGCGGCCCCTGCGCCAGGCCCTGCCGACCTGGAACGCCGGGCCGGAGGCGCACGCCCGGATGCGGGCCGAGCGGGGCCTGCCGGTGGCGGACCCGGCCTAGCCGGCGGTGGCCGGGCGGTCGGGGTCGGCCGGCGGGGTGGCCGCCGGCGCCTCGGTCAGGGCCGGGTCGAGCTCGACCCGGCGGCCGTGGCGGTAGACCAGCTCGCCGCCAAGGGCGGCGCCCATCGTCAGGGTCAGGAGGCCGACCAGGCTGAGGATGATCGGGCCGGCCGGGGTGGCGGTGACGTCGAGGTCGCGGCCCCGGAGCACGGCGTTGGCCAGGAACAGGCCGGCGGTCACGAGCTGGATGCTCATGTGGAGGACGGCGATCCGCCAGGTGCGGGTGCCGTTCTCGATCAGCAGGAAGTCGGCAAACCCGGCGGCCACGGCCAGGGCGGAGACGACCAGGGCGATCACGATCAGGGCGAAGGCGCCCCGGACGAACGGGTTGCCGTCCTCGGACAGGTGGGAGAGGGCGTCGAAGACGAGGCTGGTCGGGTACAGGGCGACCGGGAAGTGCACCAGCATGGGATGCAGGGGGCGGCCTCGGCCGCCCTGCAGCGGGTTGGGCATCTCGTCTCCGGGGTCGACGGCCGTGGCCGGGATGCTACCGCCAGCACGGCCGCTGTCGACCCGAGGCCCGGCGCCTAGAGGTGGGCGGTGATCGCCCTGGCGACGTCCTCCAGCCGGGGTGGGGGCTCGGTGGCGGACACGGCCGTGCCGGCGGCCGAGAACAGCCCAACCTGGAACCGGGCCCCGCCGTCGAGAACGTCGAGCAGGCCGGTGTCGCGGGTCCAGCGGGCGGCCTGCCCGATCCTGGCGACGTCCCGGTCGGCTGGCAGCCGGCTCAGCTCGTACTGCTCCTTGGAGGCGGCCACCCCCCGGGACACCTGGACCAGCAGGTAGCGGCCGCCGGCCGTCCAGTAGGTGCAGCTGCGGAGCAGGAAGCCGTCGCGGGACTCGGTCCGGGTCACGGACGCCTCCAGGGCCGCCGCCGCCTCGGCGTCCGAGAGCACGCGCTGGCAGGCCGGGGCCGGCGGGGCCGGCGGGCCTGAGGCGTCCGGCCCGGATCCGCCGACCACGGGGGCGGTGGTGGGCGACACACCCTCGCCGGCGGTCGTCCCCAGGCCGGTGGTCGCCGCCCCGGCGGCGGCACCTTCCGCGGCGGCGGTGGCGGGGACGCCGGCCGCCGTCCCTCCGGACGGGCCGTCGTCCCCGACCAGGTACCAGGCCAGCCCGGCCACGGCGACCAGCAGCAGCCCGGCCGCCAGCAGCAGCGCGGTGGTGCGGCGGCGTACGGGGGCCATGAGGGATGCTCCTGCCTCGGGCCGGGCCTGGGGGGCGGCCCAGCGCGCCGGGGCGACGCTACCACGGGGTCGGAGGGTGCGCCTTACCCGCCCTGGGCGGGACGCTGGCGGAGGTGGGGGCGGGACTCGACCCGGCGGGCGAGGCGGCGCAGGCTGCGCCGGAGCAGCAGCCGGAAGGCCGGCCCGACGACCAGGAAGCCGAGGCGCCCCACCGCCCCGAGGGGCAGGTCGACGTCCTCGGCCCAGACGAACCAGGCGCCGCCCGGGGCCGGCGCGACCAGGAAGGTGCCGGTGCCCTTGACGACCCGGCCCAGGTGGCGGACGTCGATCCGCGACGGCGGGTCGAACCAGGTCACCTCCATGGGGTCGCGGAACCCGAGCCCGAGCAGCCGGGTGTCGGCGACCAGCCGCTCCCCCACCCGGTGGGGCCCGCCGTCGGCGGTCACCGTGGTCAGAGCCACCCACTCGGTCTGGCCCTCCCAGTCGGCCACGGCGGCGAACACCGCCTCGGGCGGGGCCGCGACCGCCACCCGCTCCTCCAGGTGGACACGCACGCGCCTTCCTCCTCTCCCGGTCGGCTAGCATCCTGGCATGCTGCGAACCTACGGCCGGCGCACCTTCGACTTCGCCCGCCGGACCGCGGTCATGGCCATTCTCAACCGCACGCCCGACTCCTTCTACGACCGCGGGGCCACCTTCGGGTTCGGGGCCGCCCTGGCGGCCGGGCAGCGGGCCCTGGCCGAAGGGGCCGACTGGCTCGACGTCGGCGGGGTCAAGGGCGGCCCCGGCCCCCCGGTGTCCGAGGCCGAGGAGCTGGAGCGGGTGGTGCCCCTGGTCGAGGCCCTGCGCGAGCGCACCGAGGCGGTCCTGTCGGTCGACACCTACCGGCCCGGGGTGGCCCGCCGGGCCCTGGCCGCCGGGGCCGACGTGGTCAACGACCCCTCAGGCCTGCGCGACCCGCACATGGCCGAGGTCGCCGCCGAGGCCGGGGCCGGCCTGGTCGTCATGCACACCGCCGGCCCGCCCCGGACCCGCCCCCACCGGTCCGCCTACGCCGACGTGGTCGCCGAGGTCCGGGCGTTCCTGGCCGACCGGGCGGCCGTGGCCCAGTCGCGCGGCCTCCCGGCCGACCGGCTGATCGTCGACCCCGGCCACGACTTCCACAAGAACACCTTCCACTCCCTGGAGCTGACCCGCCGCCTCGGCGAGCTGGCCGACCTCGGCCACCCGGTGCTGGTCGCCCTCTCCAACAAGGACTTCGTCGGCGAGACCCTCGACCTCCCGATCGACCAGCGCCTGGAGGGGAGCCTGGCCGCGGTCGCGTTCAGCGTCGCCGCCGGGGCCAGCATCGTCCGCGTCCACCAGGTCCGGGCCAGCGTCCGGGTGGTCCGCATGGTCGAGGCCATCCTCGGCCGCAGGCCCCCGGCGGTCACCCGCCGAGGCCTGGCCTAGGACTAGGAGCCTGTCGAGGCCCCGTTCCGGCGGGCCTTGGCGAGCAGGCTCGCCGCACCCAGGGCGACCAGGGCCAGGCCGACGGCCAGCAGCGGCATCGCTCCTCCGGCCCCGGTGAACGGCAGCTCGCCGCCACCGGCGCCGCCGCCGGGCGTCGAGGTGGAGGACCCGCCCACGGCGACCGTGGTCGTGGTCTCCCCGCTGCTGCTGGTGACGCCGGAGGTCGAGGACGCGCCGGGCATGGTGGTGGTGGTGGTCTCGCCCGGCTTGGTGGTGGTGGTCTCGCCCGGCCTGGTGGTGGTCGTGCTCCCACCCGGCTTGGTGGTGGTGGTCGGGCTGGGGGCGCAGCCGGTGACCCAGAACACCTTGTGCTTGACGTCGGCGCCCTGGGAGCCCTCGGCGTGGACGGTCAGCTTGACGTGGACGCCCTGGTTGGCCTGGGGCTCGATCCCGGTGAGGTCCAGGGTGTAGGTCTCCGAGGCGTCGAGCCCGGCCTCGCTGCCGCCGCCCGAGTTGTCGTCCTCGCCGATGAACACGGTGTCGGTCAGCAGCACCTGGTCGTCGCCGTCCCGCAGGGTCGGCGGGTGGGCCTCGAAGGTGACGGTGGCGTTCAGGTCGCCCTCGTCGTAGCCGTAGAAGTCCACCTGGAACACGCAGCCGACATGCGGCTCGTTGTTCGGGTGGTCGTCGAAGGGGGTGTCGTCGATCTTGACGGTGCCGTTGTTCCCGGGCGGGTTCGGGCCCGCCCAGGCCAGACCGGTAAGGAACGTGAGCGCGGCCGCCACGCAGATCACCATTGCCGGACCAAGCAGCCTGCCTCGTCTGGACGCCAGCATCGATCGACACCTCCCTTGTCTCAGGCAGAAGAACCGCGGCCGAGCGCGGTCCGTTACATTCCGGGCAGATATGCGTCATTCCCCCTCGCCCGCGTTTGACAGTTGTGTCCCAGGCCATGCAGCTTTGTGGGCCTTCGACAGCGGATCGCGAGGGATGGTTTGGGCGTCCGGTCCTGGCAGCGCGATGATCGGCCCTGAGTTCGAGGACGTGCTCCACGCCGCCGCCGGTGGCGACGAGGAGGCGTTCGGAACGCTCTGGAGCGACCTGCAGCCTCGGCTGCTGCGGTACTTCAAGGTCGTCGCGCCCTCCGTCGCCGAGGATCTCGCCTCCGAGACCTGGGTCGGGGTGATCCGCGGCATCGACCGCTTCAAGGGCGGCGAGCCGGCGTTCCGGGCCTGGGTCTTCACCATCGCCCGG
>DASZON010000405.1:0-2952 GCA_035550755.1 Actinomycetota bacterium
GGCCCGCAGCAGCCGCTGCACGTCCTCGACGCCGCGCACCCCGCCGCCGACGGTCAGGGGCATGAACACCTGCTCGGCCGTGCGGGCCACGGCGTCGAACAGGGTCGCGCGGGCCTCGACGGTGGCGGTGATGTCCAGGAACACGAGCTCGTCGGCCCCTTCGGCGTCGTAGATCCGGGCCAGCTCGGCCGGGTCCCCGGCGTCGACCAGGTTGACGAACGACACCCCCTTGACCACCCGCCCGGCGGCCACGTCCAGACACGGGATGACCCGCCGCGCCAGGGTCACGCCGGTCCCCTCTTCGGGGAGGTCGGAGGGCTGTGGACAGCCCCGCCCACCGGTCCCCCGGGTGGGCTACCCTCCCGTCCGGGGGCCCGCCCAACCAAGGGTGAGGGTGAGGGCTGGGCCAGGGTGGCCATGGCGTCGGCGACGGTGAAGCGGCCGGCGTAGAGGGCCTTGCCGACGATGGCGCCCTCGAGGCCGTCGGGCTCCAGGGCGGCCAGGGCGCGGAGGTCGCCGAGGCTGGCCACCCCGCCCGAGGCGATCACCGGGCGGCTGGTGGCGGCAAGGACCTGGGCCAGCCGGTCGGTGGCCGGGCCGGTGAGCATGCCGTCGCGGGCGACCTCGGTGTGGATGAAGCGGTGGCAGCCGGCCGCCTCCAGCCGCTCCATGACCTCGAACAGGTCGCCGCCGGCGGCCGTCCAGCCGCGGGCCTGGAGGGTCCGGCCGCGGGCGTCGAGCCCGACCGCGACCGCCTCGCCGTGGCGGGCGCAGGCCTCGGCCACCCACTCGGGGTCCTCGAGGGCGGCGGTGCCGATCACCACCCGGGTCGCGCCCAGGTCGAGCAGGGCGTGCAGGTCGTCGGCGGTGCGGACCCCGCCCGAGGCCTCGACCTTGACCGGGCCCACGGCCTCGACGATCCGGCCGATGTGCTCCCGGTTGCGGGGGCCGCGCCCGAAGGCGGCGTCGAGGTCGACCACGTGCAGCCAGCGCGCCCCCTGGGCGGCGAACCCGGTGGCGGCGTCGACCGGGTCGCCGTAGCCGGTCTCGGTGCCGGCGACCCCCTGGACCAGCCGGGCCGCCTGGCCGTCGAGCAGGTCGACCGCCGGGAGCAGCTCGAGGCTCATGCCGCCCGGACCTCGCCCACGAAGTTGGCCAGCAGGGCCAGCCCGGCCGCGCCGGACTTCTCGGGGTGGAACTGGGTGCCGAACAGGTTGCCGTGCTCGACCGCGGCGGCGAAGTGGCCGCCGTAGTCGCAGACGGCGGCGACGGCGTCGCCGTCCGGTTCGGGGGCGTAGGAGTGGACGAAGTAGAAGCGGGTCCCGTCCCCGAGCCCGGCCAGCAGCCGGCTCCCGGACCGGACGGCGACCTCGTCCCAGCCGATGTGGGGGATCTTGACCCTGCCGGTGAGGCGCCGGATCTTGCCCGGCAGCACCCCGACCCCGTCGCTGACCGGGCCTTCCTCGCTGGCCTCGAACAGCAGCTGCATGCCGACGCAGATGCCGAGCAGCGGGCGGCCGCCCGCCAGCCAGCCGGCGACCGCGGCCGCCCCGCCGGCCGATGCCAGCCCGCTCAGGCAGGCCCCGTAGGCCCCGACCCCGGGCACGACCAGCCCGGCCGCCCCACCGGCCTCCTCCACCGTGGCCACCACCCGCACGTCGGCCCCGGCCCGGTCCAGCGCCTTGGCCGCCGAGTGCAGGTTCCCGACCCCGTAGTCCAGCACCGCCACCGGCGGCCTCATGGCCGTCCCCCATAGAGGTTCCCGACCCCGTAGTCCAGCACCGCCACCGGCGGCCTCATGGCCGTCCCCCATAGAGGTTCCCGACCCCGTAGTCCAGCACCGCCACCGGCGGCCGGATCACGCCAGCACCCCCTTGGTGCTGCCGGTCCCGGCGCGGGGGTCCGAGACCCGCAGGGGCGACGGACACCTCATCCCAGGACCCCCTTGGTGCTACCAATGCCCGCGCGCGGGTCGGGGGCGCAGGCGTCGCCGAGGGCGCGGGCCAGGGCCTTGAAGCACGCCTCCAGGCAGTGATGGGGCAGGTCGCCGGCCTCCAGCTGCACGTGGACGGTGCAGCGGGCGTTGGCGACCAGGGCCTCGAGCAGGTGGCGGGCCTGGCGGGGGTCGAAGCTGCCGAGCTCGCCCGGGGCGGCGGCGACCTCGACGTCCCAGACCAGGTAGGGCCGGCCCGACAGGTCGACCGCGGCCCGGGCCCGGGCCTCGTCGAGGGGGACGACGGCGTCGCCGAAGCGGCGCACCCCCGACTTGTCGCCGAGGGCCTCGGCCAGGGCCTGGCCGATGGCGATGCCGGTGTCCTCGACGGTGTGGTGGGCGTCGACCTCCAGGTCGCCCTTGGCCTCCACCTGGAGGTCGAAGCGGGCGTGCTTGCCGAGCTGGGCGAGCATGTGGTCGAGGAACGGCACCCCGGTGTCGGACCCGCCGCGGCCGCTGCCGTCCAGGTCGAGCTGGACGGTGACGGCGACCTCGGCGGTGCGGCGCTCGACCCGGGCGGTCCGGGGCGCCGCTCCTGGGACGGTGGCGCTCATGCGCGCAGCTCCTCGGTGAGGGCGGTCACGAAGGCGTCGTCTTCGTCCGGGGTGCCGATGGTGACCCGCAGGTGGCGCTCCAGGGTCGGGGAGCCGGAGACGTCGCGGACCAGCACCCCGCGGTCGAGCAGCCCACGCCACAGCCGGCGCGGCTCGACCGGGGTCTCGAAGCAGAGGAAGTTGGCGTCGCTGGGCAGCACCCGGACCCCGGGCAGGCGGTCCAGCTCGGCCGCCACCCGCTCACGCTCGCGTTCGGTGGCGACCACGTGCGCCATCAGCACGCCCTTGTGGTGGAGGGCGCGCAGCCCGACCGCCTGGGTGAGGGCGGACAGATGGTAGGGCAGCCGGACCAGGCGGATCCCGTCGACCACCGCCGGGTCGGCGAGCAGGTACCCGAGCCGGAGC
>DASZON010000406.1:0-17740 GCA_035550755.1 Actinomycetota bacterium
TCGCTGTGCCAGTCCAGCATGCGGACCCCGCCGGGGGCCTCGATCAGGGAGCGGAGGGCGCCGGCGAGCATGTTGTCGCGGGAGACGAGGACCACCCGGAGCGCCGAGCCCCGCGGCTCGGGGACGGGCGGCCGTGGCCGGAGGGTCGGGCCCGACGGCCCCCGGTCGGGACCGTTGGAGCGGGCCGGGAACCCGGGACCCAGGTCGGGGCGCCCGGCCCCGCGGTCCCGCTCCGGCCCGGGTGACGGGGAGGACGGGTTGGCGCGGCCGCCGGGCTGGCGGTCGGCCCAGCCGCGGGCGCTCACCGGTGGCCTCCGGCGCCGGGGCCGTCGGCCACCCGGGTAGCCGACACGACCAGGTTGTCGCGGTAGCTGCGCCGGGACCGGTCGAAGCTGCCGGCGCAGGTGACCAGGCGGAGGGCGGGCGTGGTGGTGGCGCCGAAGACCGCGCCGTCGGGCAGCGCCTGCTTGGGGTAGCTGGCCAGGGAGTCGACCCGGAAGCGGACGACCCGGTGGTCGGCCCTGACCACCTGGACCTCGTCGCCGGGGCGCAGGTCGCGCAGCCGGTAGAACACCGCCGGCCCGGTCCTCGAGTCGACGTGGCCGGCGATCACCGCCGGGCCGAGCTGGCCGGGCTGGGGGGCGCCGGTGAACCAGCCGGCGACCTGGAAGTCGCCCGGCACCTGCATGGTCCCGTCGGGGTTGAGCCCCAGGCGGACCAGGGACGACGAGACCCCGATGGCCGGGATCTCCAGCCGCACCGGGGCCGACAGGGACAGGCGGCGCCAGGACCCGACGGGGAAGTTGCGGACCTCGGTGGTCCCGGTCGGGCGGGCCGCCGAGGTGCTGGTCACCCCGGCGACCGCCGCCCGGCCGGCCGGTGGGGCGGCCTGCTGTACCTGCCCACCGGCCGGCCGCCCACCGGCGCAGCCGGCCGCCGCGGCGACCACACTCAGTACGACCACCCCCCGGCGGACCCTGGCACCCCTGGTCATGACACCCGCGAAGACCTCAGCCGGTGGACCGCCGCTGCTGGACCACGAACCCGGCGACCGCGGCGAGCCCGGCGCCGGCCAGGAGCAGCAGGGCGAACCGGCGACCGCCGTGGCCCGGGTCGGGGGCGGTCCCGCCGGCCCCGGTGGCGACCCCGCCGGCGGCCGACACCGCCGCGGCCGCGTCGCGGATGTCGAGCAGCTCGAGCTTCTCGCCGATGCCGCCGACGGCGACCAGGGACGAGATGGAGCCGCTGGGCAGGTCGACGTTGTTGGCCTTGGCCAGGACCTCGCCGCTGCCGGACTTGCGGACCTCGACGTCGACCGACCCGGCCGGGACCTCCTGGTACTTGCTGGCCGACGGGAACCGCGCCCCCGAGATGAGCACGTCGCCACCGCTGACCAGGTCGACGGCCCCCTCGCCGGGGATGGCCTGGATGAGCCTGACCTTGCTCTTCTTGTTGCCCGGGCGGGACATGTCGTCGGTCAGCAGCGCCGCCTTGATGGAGGTGAGCTGCCCGAACACGGCCACCGTGTAGGCCTTGCCACCCTCGAGGGTGACGGTGGCGGCGATCACCGGGGGCGAGCTGGCCGGCTCGCCGGCCTCGCGCACCTCGACCTTGAACTTCCCAGGCTTGACCTTGAGGTAGTCCGACACGGTCTTGAACGGCACGCCCTTGAGCTGGAGCTTGCCGTTGACGTAGACGACGTACACATCCCCCTTGAGCAGCCCGGGGGCGAAGTGGGCGACCCGGACCAGTGCCTGGTCCTGGGACTGGGCGCCGGAGGCGGCGCCGGGCACCAGGAACAGGGCCGCGGTCAAGGCGGCCAGAGCTGCAGCGGCCAGTCGTCGGCGAAACATCGCCCCTCCTCATCCGTCGTTCGTCCGGGGGGACGCGAACGACGACGAGTTGGTACGCCCCCCGCAATCCCGCCACGCCTGCCGTCACGAGCCGATTCGGTCGTCATTATCCGTGCTGCCCGCTGCTGCCTGCGCCCCCAATTCTGCGTAGTTCGGATCAGAAGAGCAGGTGAACGGGGTAGTATGCCGCCATCGAATTCCACGGAGAATTGACGGTCTGGCGTAGTACGCGCCACTTGCTACCTTTGTGGGGACTTCGCGGTTGGCGCCGCCAGGGCCGCGGGACGCTAGGCTGATCCCATGACCGAGATCGCTCCGCCGGTGCGGCGGCGGCTGTCCAACGACGCGATCGAGCACCTGCACGGCCTGATGGCGGGCTGGCAGCTGATCGCCGACCTCGCCTTCGCCGACCTGCTGCTGTTCCTGCCCGTCGAGGACAGCGAGAGCTTCCGCATCGTCGGCCAGCTGCGACCGTACACCGCCCGCACCCTGCACCCGGCCGACCTGGTCGGCGAGGTGGTCGAGCCCACCTGGCACCCGTATGTGGAGCGCGCCTGGCGGGAGGGCCGTCGCCAGCGCTCCCTGGAGCCGATCCTGATCGACGCCGAGCCGGTCCGGGTCGAGACCGTGCCCGTCCGGCACCAGGGCGAGATCGTGGCCGTGCTCAGCGTCGAGTCGCCCGAGATCCCGGCCCGGCCCACCGGGCGGCTGGAGGCCTCGTACCTGGGCGCGGCCGAGGCCATGCTGGAGATGGTGGCCGACGGGGCGTTCCCGTTCGTCGAGGCCCACGACCCGACGGCGTCGCCGCGGGTCGGGGACGGCCTGGTCGTGCTGGACGCCAGCGGCCGGGTCGAGTTCGCCAGCCCCAACGCCACCTCGGCCTTCCGGCGCATGGGGACCAACGCCCTGCCGCTCGGCCAGCCGCTCCCCCACCGGGCGGCCATCCTGGTCGCCGAGGCCATGGCCGGCGGGCGGCCGGTCGAGTCCGAGATCGACGCCGCCGGGGCGGTGACCGACGTCCGGGTGGTGCCGCTGCTGCGCGGGGCCGGGCGCCGCGGCGCCCTGGTGCTGGTCCGCGAGGCGACCGAGCTGCGCCGGCGCGACCGGGTCATCTCCCGGCGCGAGGCGACCATCCGCGAGGTCCACCACCGGGTCAAGAACAACCTCCAGACGGTGGCGTCGCTGCTGCGGCTCCAGGCCCGCCGGCTCGGCGACCACCCCCAGGCGGTGGCCGCCCTCGAGGACTCGGTGCGCCGGATCACCTCGATCGCCCTGGTGCACGAGACCCTCACCGAGGAGTTCGAGGGTGCGGTCGACATGGCCGACGTGGCCCGGCGGGTGGTCAGGATGCTGGAGGGGTCGCTGGGCCGCGACGACGTCCAGATCGAGCTGCACACCGCCTCGGTGCGGGTCGACGCCGCCGTGGCCACCCCGCTGGCGGTGGTGCTGAACGAGCTGATCCAGAATGCCGTCGAGCACGGCCTTGGCGACGGCCCGGGGACGGTCACCATCGACCTCCACGGCGGCGACGACCGCGCCGTCGAGCTCCAGGTCCGCGACGACGGCGCCGGCCGGACGCCCGCCCGGCAGGACCCCGGTCCCGGGGGTGGGCTGGGGCTGCGGCTGGTCAGGGGGCTGGTGGAGGAGGAGCTGGGAGGCCAGTTCACCCTGACCCATCCGGCCGGGCTGGGGAGCATCGCCACCGCGGTCATCCCGCCGGTCGAGCGGGAGGGCTGAGCCGTGGACCGCACCCGGGTGCTGATCGCCTCGCCGCTGGAGCCGGAGCTGGTCGAGCGGGTCCGGGACGCCGAGCCCCGGGCCGAGGTGGTCTACGAGCCCGACCTGCTCCCCCCGGCCCGGTACCGGGGCGACCACCTCGGCGACCCGGCGTTCCGCCGCGATCCCGCCGCCGAGGCCCGCTGGCGCGAGCTCCTCGATCAGGCCGAGGTCCTGTTCGGCATCCCCGGCGACTCCGCCGCCGGCCTGGCCGAGGTGGCCGGCCTGCCCCGGCTCCGCTGGATCCACGCCACCAGCGCCGGAGCCGGGGAGCTGGTGCGCACCGCCGACCTGCCGGCCCAGGCCCTGGAGCGGGTCACCATCACCACCTCCAGCGGCGTCCACGCCATCCCCCTGGCCGAGTTCGCCATCCTGGGGCTGCTGGCCGTCGCCAAGGAGCTGCCCCGCTTCGCCGAGGACCAGCGGGCCCGGGTCTGGCCGGAGCTGCGGCGGCCGCTGCGGGAGCTCGACGGCCAGACGCTGGTCCTGGTCGGTCTGGGCGAGATCGGGCGCGAGACGGCCCGGCTGGCCAAGGCCTTCGGCATGCGCACGGTCGGGGTCCGGCGCAGCCAGGGCCCGCCCCCCGAGCACGTGGACGAGGTCCACGGCCCGGAGCGGCTGGCCGAGCTGGCGGGCAGGGCCGACGCGATGGTGGTGAGCCTGCCCCTGACCGGGGAGACGGCCGGCATGATCGACCGGGCGACCATCGACCGGCTGCCCCCGAGCTGCATCGTCGTCAACGTCGGCCGGGGCGGGGTGGTGGACGAGCCGGCCCTGACCGACGCCCTGCGGGAGCGGCGGATCGCCGGGGCGGCCCTCGACGTGTTCGCCACCGAGCCCCTGCCCGAGGACTCGCCCCTGTGGGACCTGCCCAACGTGCTCGTGACCCCGCACGCGGTCGCGATCTCGGCCCGCGAGAACGAGCGCATCGCCGAGCTGTTCGTGGCCAACCTGCGCCGCTACCTCGACGGCGAGCCGCTGGCCAAGGTGGTCGAGCCGGGCGTGTTCTACTGAGCCGTCAGGCCTCGGGGTCGGCCCCGCCGGGGACGTGCTTGGCGGCGAACCGCAGCAGGACCTCCATCTGGCGGATGCGCTCGTTGACGACCAGGGCGCCGTGGCCGGCGTCGAAGCGGTCGAGGTCGAACGGCTTGCCCAGCTCGCGCAGGCGGTCGGCGTAGTTGAGCACCTGCTGGAGGGGGCAGCGGGTGTCGTTGTCGCCCACCATCAGCAGCACCGGGGTCATCACCTGGTCGACGTGGGTGATCGGCGAGCGCTCCACGTACAGGTCGTGCTTGTCCTCGGGGCCGCCGCCGAACAGGCTGCGGTCGAACGCCTGCAGGGCCTCGGACTCGTCCGCGTAGGCAGACAGGTAGTCGGCCACCGGGACCACCGCCATGGCCGCCCGCCATCCCTCGGGGACGGTGCCGATCGCCTGCAGGGTCACGTACCCGCCCCAGGAGGCACCGCTGATGACCACCTGCGCGGGATCGGCCAGGCCGCGGGCGACCAGGTCGTCGCGGCCGGCGACCACGTCCTCGATCTCGGGCCGGCCGGGGTCGCCCTCGAGCACGTCCTGCCAGGCCTTGCCGTAGCCGGTGGAGCCGCGGTAGTTGACCAGCCCGACGGCATAGCCGTGGTCGACGAACGCCTGGACCTCGGGGTCCCAGGCGTCGGCGTCGTGGTGGCTGGGGCCGCCGTGGACGATCAGCACCGTCGGGTGCGGCCCCGCCCCCGAGGGCGCGGCCAGGAACCCGTGCACCTGGTCGCCGTGGGGGTTGGGGAAGGTCCAGCTCTCGTAGGCGACCCCGGCGGGGGCGCGCGGCCCCGGCAGGCGGAGCACGGCCTCGCCGGTGCCGACCGCCCCGACCTCGGGCGCGGTCGCCCCCGAGGACCGCCGGTACCAGACGGCGCCGTCGGGCCGGACCCCGGCCCGCTGGATCGACCCGGCCGGGTGCTCCAGGCGCTCCAGGGCGCCGCTGCGGAGGTCGAGGCGGTGCAGCTCGTCGCGGCCCATGTAGGTGTGGACGACCAGCAGGGCGGCGGCGTCCGGCCACCAGTCGGCCACGTCGACCTCGCCGGGCAGGTCCAGCTCCAGGTCGACCCGCTCGCCGGCCACCGGGTCCCAGATGGCCGGGCGCAGCCGCCCGGTCCGGTCGGCGAGCACGACCAGGCGCCCGTCGCCGGCCACCGGCGAGAACCCGGCCGAGGCCACGAACACGCCGAAGCCCTCCCCGTCCCACAGGTCGGCCACCGCGGTCATGGCCTCCAGCTCGAAGGCCCGCAGGGCCGGGTGGAGGTTGTCGCCGTGCTCGGCGTGGTGGACGACCAGCAGCCGGCCATCGCGGCTGAGCCCGCCGACGTCGACCATCTCCTGGTGCCGGTACAGCTCCTCGCTGGTCCCGCCGACCTCGCCGACCCGGACCGAGAAGCCGTCCCGGCCGGCCAGCCCGACCGCGACCCGGCCCTTGGGCCCGAGGGCGAGCCCGGCGCTCCAGGCCGGCTCGGCGTCGGCCACCAGCGGGGTCGCCTCGCCGCCCTCGAACGGCTGCTGGAGCCAGCGGCCGACCTCGTCACCCTTGGAGTCCTCGAACCAGACCACCCGGGCGCCGTCGGGGGTCAGGCCGCCGGCGACCACCCCGGTCGGGTGGTCGGAGACCTGGCGGTGGCGGTCGGCGGCCCGGTCCCAGGTGTGGACCTGCCAGGAGCCGGACAGGTTGGAGACGTAGACGAGGTGGTCGGGGTCGTCGGGGGCCCACCGCGGCAGGGTCAGCGAGGGGGCGCGGTAGCGCTGCTTCCAGCGAGGCTCGGTCATGACAGCATCGTACCCATGGCCCCTGGACGGAGCATCCTCATCACGGGCGCGACCTCGGGCATCGGCCGGGACGCGGCCATGCGGCTGGCCGCCGCCGGGCACCTGGTCCTGGCCGGGGGCCGCCGCGCCGGCGCCCTGGCCTCGCTGGCCAGGGAGTCCGGGGGCCGGGTGGAGCCGCTGGTCCTGGACGTCACCGACCCCGGCTCGGTCGAGGCCGGCGCCGAGCTGGTGGAGCGCCGCACCGGCGGCCGGGGGCTGGACGTGCTGGTCAACAACGCCGGCTACGCCCTCCCGGGGCCGCTCGAGGTCCTGGCCGAGGCCGATCTGCGCCGGCTGTTCGACACCAACCTGTTCGGGCTGCTGGCGGTGACCCGGGCGTTCCTCCCGGCGATGCGCGAGCGCGGCCGGGGCCGGGTGGTCAACGTGGGCAGCGTCATGGGGCGGGTGGCCATGCCGCTGCTGGGGGCCTACAACGCCAGCAAGCACGCGGTCGCCGCCGTCACCGACGCCCTGCGCATGGAGCTGGCCCCCTTCGGGATCACGGTGGTCCTGGTCGAGCCAGGCGCCGTCCGCACCGGGTTCGCCGCCCGCGCCCTGGCCGGCCTGGCCCCCTACCGTGACCCGGGCTCGCCCTACGCCGCGGCCCTGGCCGGCACCGACGCCGCCTGGGCCCGGGTCTACCGGTTCGCGCCGGGCCCGGGCTCGGCCGGCCGGGCCATCGCCCGTGCCGCCACCGCCGGCCACCCGGCCTCCCGCTACGTCGTCCCGGCCCGCAACCGGCTGGTCGTGGCCGCCCTGGGCGCCCTCCCCACGGCCGCCGCCGACGCCACCAAGCGCCGCATCATGGGCCTCCCGCGGGTCAGGCCTCCAGGGGCGTGACCTCGACCGCGAACTCGATCGTCCAGGGCCCGTCGCCGGCGTCGGGGCCGGGACGCTCCCGGCCGGGCTGGACCTGGCGGCTGCGGTAGGCGTGCTCGCCGGCGCCCCAGTCGTCCAGGCCCAGGTAGGGCTCGCGCACGACCCCGGCGGGGGCGCCGGCGGCGTCGCTGCCGGTGGCGCTCACCGACAGCACCGAGCTGGGGTTGAGGACCAGGTCGAAGCGCTGGTCGAGCTCGAAGCGCTTGCCGTCCTGGACGTCGGCCATCCCCTCCTCGGGCCAGCGGACCGCCTGGTCGCCGATGGCCAGGCGCAGGGCCAGGAGGCCGCCAAGGGCGTCGGCGTCCTCGACGGTGACCGCGCCGAAGGTGACCGTGACCCGGGCCCGCCGGGGGGGCGGGATCACGGTCACCCCGACCTCGTCGACCGCTCCCGGCTCGCCGGGGGGGATGGGCAGCCAGCTGCCCTGCTCGGACAGGTAGCCGGCGGCGATGGCGTAGCTCCCGGGGACGGTGCCGAAGCCGTCGCTGGCCTTGAACACGGCCCGCTCCTCGCCGGGCTCGATCGGGCTGGGGTCGCCGTCGCCGCCAAGGAAGCGGTCCAGGTTCTCGCCGGCCGGGCCGCGCACGGCCAGGCGCAGCTCGGACACGTGCGCCCGGTAGTCGCCGTAGTTGCGGGCGGTGAACTGGGCCACGAAGTTCCCGCCGAGGGTCGGGGTCCAGGAGTTCACCCAGATCCCCTTGGCCGCGCCGAGGTCGATGTAGGGCGGGCGCTCGCGGGCGTAGTCCTGCAGGAACAGCCCCCGCCAGGGGCCGCCGCCGGCGCTCGCCTCCCAGCCCCCGCCCTCCGGCTCGGGGGCGAGCACGACCTCGGTGTCGGGGTGGTGGCTGTCGTAGACGAACAGCCGCACCGGCCCGCGCCCGGGCCCGGTCCCGTCCTCGTCGTAGCCGTAGGCGACGACCTGGCGGTTGCGGGCCACCTGGTCCAGGTTCCTGGCCCCGACCAGGCCGAGGACGACCGGGCGGCCGGCGTCCAGGCTGTGCCGCACCCGCGGCAGCTCCTCGGCCGTCATCGCGGCCACCCCGGGCGAAGACCAGGTCGGGTGGTCCTCGGCCAGGGCCCAGCTCAGGAACTGGCGGGCGCTCCAGGTGGCGTAGCTGTCGAACAGCCGCTTGTGGATGAAGTCGGCGAGGCGGGAGCCGTCCTCGGGCACGGCGCGGTCGGGGAAGTCCTCGGGGCGGTGCGAGGGCACCGGCAGGCCCGCGAACCAGTAGTCGAGCGCCGCGAAGGCCATCCCGCCGGCGCGACCGTCGGTGGCCACCTCACCGAACCCGGGCACGGTGACGACCTTGTCCACGAAGTCGTTGGCGAAGTGGAATCCGTGCGCGCGTGGATCGAAGCCGGTTCTCGGCACAGGCCCCCCCTGAAGTCTCTTGCACCGGACGAATGTCGCGATCCTCGCTCCAGGTCCCCCTTCAAGGCAATAGTCCGAAGGCACCTGATCACCTGAGGCGATCGGGTCACCCGACTGCCTCCGTCCCCCGGTCAGGGGACAGGCAAGAGTATTCATCCGGCCTATTGGTACGGGCGCCGCGAAGCGTCACCATGTCGCCTCCATGCATCTCTCCGCACCGATCCGTGTCCTGATCGCCGACGACATCCCGGAGCTGCGAACGCTGCTCAGGACGACCCTCCAGGGACGGGGCTTCCAGCTGGTCGGGGAGGCCGCCGACGGCCACGAGGCCCTCCGGCTGGCCGCCGACCGGGAGCCCGACGTTGTCGTGCTCGACCTCGGCATGCCCGGCAGCGACGGCCCGGCGATGGTCGCCGAGCTGCGCCGACGGGTGCCGGCGGCCCGGGTGGTGGCCCTGGCCGCCTTCGCCGCCGAGGAGCTGCGCCAGGCCGCCCTTGACCGGGGCGCCCATGCCTGCCTGGACAAGGACGTCGACCCCGACCGGCTGGTGGCGACCCTGCGCGAGGTGTGCGGGCGGGCCTTCGGCCCCCTGGCCCTGCCGCCCCCAGGCGGGCTGGACGGCCTGGCCGGGGACGAGCTGGAGCGGGTCTGGAGCACGCTCGCCGCCGCCCCGGTGGCGACCGCCGTGGTCGGCCCCGACGGGCGCTTCCTCAGGGTCAACGCCGCCCTGTGCGGGCTCGTCGGCCACCCCGAGGGGGCCCTGCTGGCCGCCGGCTACCAGGCGGTGGTCCACCCCGAGGACCGCGACGCCGACCTCGAGCAGCTCCAGCGCCTGCTCGCCGGGGACGCGACCGGCTACCAGCTCCAGCAGCGCTGCCGGCGAGTCGACGGGGAGGCGATCTCGGTGCTCTGCAACACCTGGCTGGCCACCGACCGGCACGGCGGGCCGCTCCACCTCGGCCCCGACGGCCGGCCCCGCTACCTGGTCCGCCAGCTGGTCGACCTGCGCGAGGGCCGCCACCCCGAGGACCAGCTGGCCTGGCGGGCCACCCACGACGCCCTCACCGGGCTGCCCAACCGCAGCCTGTTCCTGGACCGGCTGGAGATGACCCTGGCCCGCCTGGGCCGCGACCCCGCCCTGGCCGCCGTGCTCCTGCTCGACCTGGACCACTTCAAGGAGGTGACCGAGCGCTTCGGCGACGACGCCGTCGACCGGCTGCTGGTCGCGGTGGCCGGCCGCCTGCGGAGCATCCTGCGCCCCAGCGACACCGTGTCCCGCTTCGGCAGCGACGAGTTCGCCGTGCTCTGCCCCGACCTCGCCCACGAGCGCGACGCCGTCCGCCTCGCCGAGCGGATGACCGCCGGGCTGGCCACCCCGTTCGCCGTCGGCGGCCAGGAGATCGTGATCTCGGCCAGCATCGGGATCGCCCTCACCGGGTCGCGGACCCGCCGGGCCGAGTCGCTGCTGTCGGACGCCGACACCGCCCTCCAGCGGGCCAAGCACCGGGGCGGCGGCATCTACGAGCTGTTCGACGAGACGGTCAGGGCCCAGCTCATCGAGCGCCTGGAGCTCGAGCAGGCCCTGCGCCAGGCGGTCGACGCCGACGAGCTGCGCACCCTCTACCAGCCGATCGTCTCCCTCAAGGAGGGACGGGTGGTCGGGGTCGAGGCCCTGCTCCGCTGGGACCAGCCGGGCCGGGGCCAGCGCCTGCCGGCCGAGTTCGTCCCCTTCGCCGAGGAGACCGGCCAGATCGTGCAGCTCGGGGCCTGGGTGCTGGCCGAGAGCTGCCGCCAGGCCGCCCGCTGGCGGGCCAACGGCCCCCGCACCCTGCCCCCGACCATGCACGTCAACCTGTCGCCGCGCCAGTTCGCCGAGCCCCACCTGGTCGACCTGGTCGCCGGCGCCCTGGCCGACACCGCCACCGACCCCGACCGCCTCTGCCTGGAGGTCACCGAGCGGGCCCTGGCCGCCAACCCGGCCTCGGCCGCCACCACCCTCAAGCGGCTGTCCGCCCTCGGCGTCCGGGTGTCGGTGGACGACTTCGGCACCGGCTACTCGTCGCTCGCCTCCCTCCAGTACCTGCCGCTGTCGTCGCTCAAGATCGACCGCTCGTTCGTGGCCCGCCTCGACCTCGACCCCTCCGACGACGCCATGGTCGCCGCCGTCATCGCCCTTGGCCACACTCTCGGCCTGACCGTCATCGCCGAAGGCGTCGAGACCCCCCGTCAGCTGGCCAAGCTCGACCAGCTCGGCTGCGACTACGCCCAGGGCCACCTGTTCGCCCGCCCCGAGACCGCCTCCCGGGTCGGCGAGCTCCTCGGCCACGACCGCCGCTGGCAGTAGGGCTAGGTGGTCATGTCCTTCCGCAAAGCTGGGTATCTGCCGGGCGCGAACTGAGTAGGCATTGCTCATGTGCGGCTCGACCGGCTTGCCTAGGGTGGGGTCGCTTCGAGCGCACGCCCAGCTCGCGCAGGAGAGGAGGTTGCGATGAGCGAGAGAAGCGAGTCCATCCAGGCGGACCGGCGCACGGCGTTCCTCGAGGAGCTGAAGAAGTCGAGCGTCATCAATCTCGATGCGCCGATCTCCCAGGTCCTCGACGCCACCGCGGTGCTGCCCGGCGGCACCACCAGCCTGACGATCGCCTACGACGATGAGAAGTGGTTCGCGATCATGCCGTAGGCTCCGGCGACTGGAGAGGGCGGCCGACCAGGCCGCTCTCTTCCTGGTCCGGGGCACGCCACGGCACGGCATGGCCGAGGGCGATCTCTCGCCGTCGGCACTGAAGGCGGTGGCCGAGCACCTCGGGGTGCTGCGCGAGGTGGCAAGGCGCCACCCGGCCCTTCGCCGCTCGGTGCAACCACACATCGAGGACGTCCGCCGGCTGGCGACCTCGGCGCTGTTCTACTCCTTCTGCCTGAGGAACCCGAAGCTGTTCCGCCTCTGGGGCAGCCTGCTGGCTGACCTGGCCTTCTTCTTCGGGGAGCTGTCGGCACCGCACACCCGGTTCGTGGGGGCGCTGCCGCTCGAGGAGATGATCGAGGCTGAGTCGGCGGACTTCCGCCGGCTGGACGCCGCCGACGTGTGCGGCCGGAACTCGCTCTGGAACCGGGCGGCCGAGCGGGCGTTCGAGCAGGCCACCCGCAGTGCCCTGCTGAACCGCAGCTTCGGCGTCTGGTGGTTCGACACCGGCTTCGTCTACCACCTGACCCACCTCACCTTCTACCTGAGCCGCTGGGGTGGGACCCGGGAACCGTTCACCTGCCAGTTCCGGACCAACCTCGAGCGCGCGACCCGCTGGAGCATGGCGGTCGCTGACGCCGACCTGGTCGCCGAATGTGTCGTGGCGGCCTCCTACAGCCAGCCCGACGCCGGCGGCGACGACCTGATCGACCTCATCCTGGCCAGGCAGCTCGACGGTGGCGCGATCCAGCGCGGTCCGTCCTGCGACCACGACCCGGTCACGGAGTTCGAGCAGTTCCGGCACACCACGCTGGTGGGGCTGTGGGCGCTCTCGCAGTACGCCTCTGACCATGGCGTCGAGCTGACCCTGGACCTGGAGGGGCCGGACCCGCGGCTCGCCGCCAGGGAGCCCCCGGCCCCCGACGCCGAAGAGCTGCGTCTCCTGGACGACCTCGTCTCCAGGTACGCCGACGTCACCCAGGATCACCTGGCGGATGCGGAGCGGACGCTGGCCTGGCAGGTGTCGCGGCGTATCCAGGGCCGGCGCCCGTTCCGCTGCGACCAGCACCATCTGGAGGATCTCCACGATGGCCTGCCGGACGTCCCCGCCGAGCTGAGCCTTCCCCGGGCGCTGACGAAGACGCTGCTGGAGTTGGCCGGCGGGCACGCCTGCGGCGCCTGCTCGTCCAGGCTGCTGGATGCCTTGCGGGCCATCGCGGGCACCGGTCCCTCCGGAGACGATCAGCTGCACCGATTGCTTGGCCGCTTCCTCGCGCTTCCACTGGTCGCCAACTAGCAGCCAGCGGCACGGCGGGGACACGGGTTGGCCCAGCCACCTTCGAGGGCTGGGCCTCGCCCGGCTCCCATGAGACGATCGTCGCGTAACGCCGCTGCCATGGGTCGCTGGAACCCCGCGGGGATCGAAGGAGGGACCGGGATGCGAAGGGCTGCCAGACTGGCGCCGCGTCGCTGACCGCCGATGCAGCTGCTGGAGCGCGATGCCCAGCTCGCCGAGCTCCACGCGGCCCTGGAGCGCGCACAGCGGGGTCATGGCACGGCGGTGCTGGTCTCCGGCGAGGCGGGCATCGGCAAGACGTGGCTGCTCCAGGCGTTCGCCGCCCAGGTTGCCGGCAGCGCCCGCGTGCTGCTCGGGACCTGCGAGGACCTGCTGACCCCGCGCACGCTCGGGCCCTTCCGCGACATGGCCCGCGACGCGGGCGGCGCGCTGGAGCAGCTCCGCGGCGACCGCGACCCCTACATCGACGCGCTGCTCAGGGAGATGAGCTTCTCCCAGCGCCCGGCGGTGGTGATCGTCGAGGACGTGCATTGGGCCGACGATGCCTCGCTCGACATCGTCCGCTACCTGGCGAGGCGGATCGAGCGGCTCCCGGCGGTGCTGGTGGTCAGCTACCGGGACGAGGATCTGCCCGGTGACCATCCCTTCCGCCGGCTCGTCGGAGCGCTGACCGGTCCGGCGATCGTCCACCTGGAGCTGGAGGGTCTCTCGGATGCCGCGGTGGCGCAGCTCGCGGCCGGCGCAGGGGTCGACCCCGGACCGGTGGTGGCGGCCGTGCGCGGCAACCCGTTCTTCCTCAGCGAGGTGCTGGCCGCGCCCGGCGCCGCGGTCCCGCCATCGGTGCGGCACGCGGTGCTGGCTCGGCTCGCCTCGCTACCGGCCTCCTGCCAATCGGCCCTTGAGCAGCTCGCGGTGATCCCGGCCGAGGCTGAGCGGTGGCTGGTGACGGCCGTGCTGGACGACGCCGCCGCCCTGGCTCCCGCCGAGCAGCGAGGGATGGTCATCGCCGAAGGCGACCGCCTCCGGTTCCGCCACGAGCTGGCACGCCGCGTCGTCGAGGCCTGGCTGCCCTCGTCGCGCCGGATCGTCTGCCACCGCCGGGTTCTCGAGGCCCTGGTTACTGCGGGTGCCGAGCCGTCGCGGCTGGTACACCACGCGGTCGGGGCCGGCGACGTGCCAGCGGTCGCCCGCCACGCGGCCGCGGCGGCCGGCGACGCCGCGCAGGCCGGCAGCCATCGCGAGGCCGCCGCCTTCGCCCGGCTGGCGCTGGAGCACCGCCCGCGGCTGGGCCCCCTCCAGGTCGCCCGCCTGCACGGGATCGCCGCCTGGGCGCTGTACGCGCTCAACCGCTTCGGCGAAGCAGCCGACCACGCCGACCGCGCGGTGGAGATCTGGGAGGCGTCGGGGTCCGTGCCACTGGAGCTGGGTAGGGCACTCCTGGTCTCGTCGCGCATGAGCACGGTGGTGGCCGATCCCGCCGCAGCGCGCGCCAAGGCGCTTCGCGCGCTGGAGGTCCTGGAGCCGCTCGGGCCCAGCCATGCGCTGGCGTTGTGCTACAGCACTCTGGGCAGCCAGGACACCGTCCAGGCTCGCTTCGAGGAGGCGGTGTCCTGGTCCGAGCGGGCCGTGCGCATGGCGCAGGATGTCGGCAGCGCCGATGTGCTCGCCCGCAGCCTGTGCTACCGCGGCTTCGCGATGGCCGCGCTCGGCGAGGAGTCGGGCATCGCCGACCTGAAGCGCGCCGTCGAGATCGCCGACGGCCTCGACCACGGCGACTACCTGACGGTCGCCGCGCACAACCTGGCGGTCGCGCTGATCCGCGCCAGCCGCGCGCTGGAGGCCAAGCGCTACCTCGACATCGGCGAGCGGGCCGCCCGCAAGCACGCCCTCGACCATGCCCAGTTCCACATCGAGGGCCAGCAGTGCCACGTGCTGATGCTGCGCGGCGAGTGGGACGAGGCGGTGCGACGGCTGCGCAGCCTACTGCGGCGGGCCAAGGACCCCGGCGCCAACCTGGCGCCGCCGCTGGCGTTCCTCGGCCGCATTCTCGCCCGCCGCGGGGACCAGGAGGCCAACCCGCTGATCGTGCGGGCCTGGAACCTGGCCGCGGCCACCACCGAGGACCAGAAGATGGCGGTTGCGGCGGGCGCCCGGATCGAATGGGTCTGGCTCCACGGCGACGCCGCGGCCGTCCGCGAGCTGGGCGCCGAGCTGCTGGAGGTGGCCGTCCGTGCCCGCCACGCCCTGCTCCGGGGCGAGGTGTTGCGGTACCTGCGCCGGGCCGGGGCCCCCACGGAGCCGTTCCCCGGCTGCCCGCCAGCGCTGGCCGCCGGGATCACCGGTGACTGGGCCACCGCCGCGGCCATGTGGGCCGAGGCCGGCAACCCCTATGAGCAGGCGCTCGAGCTGACTGAGGCACCCGAGGAGACGGTCGTGCTCGAGGGGCTGCGCATCCTCGACCACCTCGGCGCCGCCGCCACCGCCGGGCTCGTCCGCCGCGGGCTCCGGCGGCGCGGCCTGCGCGTCCCCAAGGGGCCGCGGGCGACCACCCGCGCCAACCCCGGCCAGCTCACCGACCGCCAGCTCGACGTGCTCGCCCTGCTCGCCGAGGGCCGCACCAACACCGAAATCGCCGCGCGCCTGTACCTCTCCCGCCGAACCGTCGACAACCACGTCGCCGCGGTGCTGGCCAGGCTGGGCGTCTCCTCGCGGCATGAGGCGGCCGCCGCCGGCCCCCGCCTGCTGCGCGCCGCCGGCCGCCAAAGCTAGGTACCGGATGGTCGTGAGCTGAGTATCCGATGCGCATGTGCGGCCCGCCCCCGGCCGCCTAGCCTCTGGCGGTACGAAGGTCGTCAAGCGCGGCACGGAGTGGATGCGATGCCAGGCGGTGGCCCGGTCGAAGAGCTGGTGGGACGGATCCGCGCCTCGGTCATCGGCGACGACCACCTCCTGGCCGGCCCCTACGGTCCGCGCCGGATCGTCTACGCTGATCACACCGCCTCCGGCCGGTCGCTCCACCTGATCGAGGACTACGTGCGCGAGCGGGTGCTGCCGTGGTACGCCAACACCCACACCGAGTCGTCGGCGACGGGCCGCCACACCACCCACCTGCGCGAGCAGGCCCGCCGGACCATCCACCGGGCGGTCGACGCCAGCGACGAGCATGTGGTGATCTTCACCGGCTCGGGCTCGACCGCCGCGGTCGACAAGCTGATGCGCATCCTCGGCCTGCGCATCCCGTCCCGCCTGGACGAGGGGCTCGGGCTGCCCACCGCCATCCCGGCCGAGCGGCGGCCGGTCGTGTTCATCGGTCCCTACGAGCACCATTCCAACGAGCTGCCCTGGCGCGAGTCGGTCGCCGACGTCGTCCCGATCGCCGAGGACGCGAGCGGGGGCATCGACACCTCCCACCTGGAGGCCGAGCTGGCCCGCCACGCGGAGCGGCCGCTGCGGATCGGCTCCTTCAGTGCCGCCTCCAACGTCACCGGCCGGATCAGCGACACCGAGGCGATCTCCGAGCTGCTGCACCGATACGGCGCACTAGCCTGCTGGGACTACGCCGCCGCGGGCCCGCACCTGGAGATCCGCATGCGACCCGTCTCCGGCCGCCCGCTGGCCGGCAAGGACGCGGTGTTCCTGTCACCGCACAAGTTCCCCGGAGGGCCGGGCACGCCCGGGGTGCTGGTCGTGCGCCGAGAGCTGGTCCGCAACCACGTCCCGACCGTTCCGGGCGGCGGCACCGTCAGCTACGTCCACGCCGCTGACCAGCACTACCTGCCCGACCTGGCCTGGCGCGAGGAAGGTGGGACCCCGGCGATCGTGGAGTCGATCCGGGCCGGGCTGGTCTTCCAGCTCAAGCAGGCCGTCGGCACCGAGGTGATCGCCGAGCGGGAAACCGGCTTCGTCCGCCGCGCGATCGCGTCCTGGCGTGCCAACCCCGCCATCGAGCTGCTCGGTGACCTGGACGCCGACCGCCTGCCGATCGTCTCGTTCGTGGTCCACACCCCCGCTGGCCGCCGGTTGCATCACAACTTCGTGGTCGCGCTGCTCAGCGACCTGTTCGGCATCCAGAGCCGCGGCGGGTGCTCCTGCGCCGGACCCTACGGGCACCGGCTGCTCGGCATCGACCTCGACCTTGCCCACGAGCTCGCCTGCCAGGCGGTCGATGGGTTCCTCGGGATCAAGCCAGGCTGGACCCGGCTGAGCTTCAGCTTCTACCTCTCCGAACCCGAGTTCCAGTACCTGGTGGCCGCCGTCCACCTGACCGCGACCTACGGCGCCAGGCTGCTGGCCAACTACCGCTTCGACCCTCGCTCGGGTCTGTGGACGCACCGCAACGCGCCCGCGCCGGCCACCGACCTCACCGGGGTCGGCTTCGACGACCGGTCACCGCCAGGCCGTGCCGACGACGGCCGCCAATGGGTGAAGGACGATCAGCTCACCGGCTACCTGCGTGAGGCCAGGGCCATGCTCGCCGCCCGCCCTCTGCCCCACCTGGAGGGCGCAGCCCAGGGCAGGCTGGGTACGCGCCTGGACCGACTCCGCTGGTTCGAGCTGCCAGCCGTCTGCCTCGACAACCCGCCCACCGGCGAGGAACGGTCTGGCGACCCCGGTCTGGCCGATGGCCCAGCCAGCAGCTAGCCCGGACGTCTGCCCACGCTCGATGCAGCCCCGTGTGTTGAGGTCGAATAGACGGAACCGGCCGCCGGGCCGCGGTGTAGGAGAGGCGAGACCGAGTCCGTGGAGGGCCGACCACTGGACGAACAGGAGCTCGTCGAGCGGGCACGAGAGGGTGATGCGCGTGCCTATGAGGCGCTGGTCCGGCGGTACCAGGACCTCGCCTTCCGGACGGCGTACGTGATCGCCGGGGGCGCGGCCGACGCCGAGGACGCCGCCCAGGAGGGGTTCGTGAAGGCCTGGTACGCGCTGCCGAGGTTCCGGGCCGGGGCGCCGTTCCGGCCCTGGCTGCTGGCGATCGTGGCCAACGAGGCCCGCAACCGCCGCCGCAGCGGGCGGCGCCAGGACGACCTCG
>DASZON010000407.1:0-5222 GCA_035550755.1 Actinomycetota bacterium
CACCACCGTCGCCGGCTCGACCACCCCGAGGTTCCTGGCCGCCACCTCCAGGCTGCCGGCCACCGCCAGGGTGGCCGAGCACGCCACCGCCGCCGGCACCCGGTCCCACAGCACCCCGGCCAGCACCGGCCCCGGCTCCACCAGCGCCGACCGCACCACCCGAGCCCCGTTGCGGCCGTCCTCCACCCAGACCGCCAGGTCCCCAACCGCGGTGGAGGGGATGGAGGCTGCGGGGTCGGGGTGGCCCGCGGGCGAGGGGTCGTTGGCGTTCTCCTCCGCGGGGGGGTGACCGTTCCTGGCGGGGGTGGGGGCCTGGGCGACCGGGTTGGTGAGGCGGTCCAGGTCGCGGGAGAGGGCGCGGAGGCGGCGGCGGGCGGCCAGCAGGGCGGTGGCCTCGTCGTCGGGGTCGCCGAGGTCCTTGAGGGTGGCGAGCATGGTCTGGAGGTCGTTGGCCAGGGGGGTGAGGGCGGCGGTCAGGGTGGCCTGGGCGCGGCCGCCGGGGAGCACGGGGCCCGGGTGGAGGTCGGCGGACAGCTCCTGGTAGCGGCCGCGGAGGCGGCGGGACCAGTCGGTGTGGAGGCCGGCGGCCTTGGCGGCGGCGTCGGCGGCCGCGCCCGCCCGGCCCATGCGGGAGGCGGTCACGGTGATCCCGTAGAGGTCGGCGGCGTGGTCGGCCAGGCGGTGGGCCTCGTCGACCACGATCACGTCGACCTCGGGCAGCATCACCCCGGGGGCGTCGGACATGGCCCGCAGCTCCAGCTCGAGCAGGAGCAGGTGGTGGTTGGTCACCACCACGTCGACGTCGCGGGCCTCCTCCCGGGCCCGCTCGGCGAAGCAGCGCTGGTGGAAGGGGCAGCCCTTCTGGCCCGGGCAGTCCTCCCCGCTGGTCGAGATCAGGTCCCAGACGTCGTCGCGGATCCCGGGCGGGGCGTCCAGGCGGCTGCCCGTGGCCGACTCGACCGCCCAGGCGGCGACCTCCAGCGCCGCCTCCTCGGTCCGGGTCGCGGCCAGGCGGGTCGCCGCCACCAGGGCCTCCATCCGGGCCAGGCAGGCATAGTTGGCCCGGCCCATGGCCAGGGCGAAGGTGGTGTCGAAGGCGTCGGCGAGCCGGGGTAGGTCCCGCTCGACCAGCTGGGACTGGAGCGCCTTGGTGGCGGTGGCCACGATCGCCCGCCGCCCGGCGGCCACGATCGGCACCAGGTACCCGAGCGACTTGCCGACCCCGGTCGGGGCGTGGACCAGCAGCGGCACCTGGTGCTCGAGGGCCTCGGCGACGGCGGTGGCCATGCGCCGCTGGGCCTCCCGCTCGGTCAGGCCGGGCAGGGCGTCGAAGGCGGCCTCGAGGTCCATGGGGCGATCCTGACGGGCGACCGCGACATCGTGGCCGCGCCGTCCACAGGGGGCGCTACTGGCCCTTGGGGCGCTTGAAGAAGGCGATCGTGCCCCCGACCTCGGCGGTGTGGACGGCCACCAGCTCCCAGCCGTCGTCCCCCCAGTTGTCGAGGATCTGCTTGGTGTTGTGAGGCAGCAGCGGGACGGTTGCGTACTCCCAGGCGGTCATGGCACTCCCATCACTTGGCGGTCGGCGCCCAGGGAGGCTACCGGTCAGCCGGCGCGACGGGCCAGGAGCTGGCGGCGCTCGTACTCGTTCAGGCCGCCCCAGATGCCGTGCGGCTCACGGACCAGCAGGGCGTACTCGCGGCACTCCACCAGCACCGGGCAGGTACGGCAGATCGCCTTGGCGGCGGACTCGCGGGCCAGGCGCTCGTCCTTGCGCTCCAGGTGGTTGGGGGCGAAGAACAGGTTGGACACCGGACCCTTGCAGGCGGCCCGGTACTGCCAGCCGATCTGGAGGTCCGTGGACGACAGGCCGCCGCCGGTTGCGGCGCCCGATGAGGTGGCCATGCCGATGTTCCTTCCTCGCCCTGCTCGCTCTCGCGTCACCCGCGGGCCGCCGAGAGCTGGGCCCACCGCCCACGATCTGGTCGAGCGGCTCCGGAAGGCAGCGTATCCCACGGCACCTGCGGCAACAATCTCCAGGCAGTAACGCTTTCGTTGCGTCCCAGGTATGACAGAACCGGCTTCAACCGGGCGTAAAGGCGCCTATCCGGGCCGGCCGTTGCCGTGGTCCGGGGGCCGGTCCTCCTCGGGGCCGGGAGGGCTCGGCGACGGGGACGGCGACGACGGCGGGGCCACCGCCGGCGGCCCGCCCGGCAGCCCGTTGCCGGCCGCGGCCCCGCTCCGGCTCCCGAACAGGTTGAGCAGCTCGACCGGGATCGGCATGACCAGGGTCGAGTTCTGCTCGGTGGCCACGGCGGTGACCGTCTGGAGGAAACGCAGCTGCATGGCCTCGGGGTGCTGGCTGATGACGGCGGCCGCGTCGGCCAGGACCCGCGAGGCCCGCCGCTCGGCATCGGCCGAGATGATCAGGGCCCTGGCCTCCCGGTCGGCCTCGGCCTCACGGGCCATGGCCCGGCGCAGGTCGTCGGGCAGGTCGACGTCCTTGACCTCGACCGAGAGGACCTCGACGCCCCAGTCGTGGGTGACCCGGGCGATGATCCCGTGCAGCTCCCGGTTGATCGCCTCGCGCTCGCTGAGCAGGACGTCCAGGTCGTACTTGCCGAGGATGGCCCGGAGGTTCGTCTGGGCGGTCTGGCTGACCGCGAACAGGTAGTTCTGGACCCGGACGACCGCCGGGACCGGTTCGACCACCCGGGCGTAGATCACCGCGTCGACCCGCATGGTGACGTTGTCCTTGGTGATCACGTCCTGGGGCGGGACGTTCATGGCCACCGTCTGGATGGTGACCTTGCGCATCCGGTCGATGCCGAACGGCAGCAGGATGATCAGGCCCGGTCCCTTGGGCCGGCCCCGGACCCGGCCGAGCCGGAACACGACCCCGCGCTCGTACTCGTTCAGCACGTGGACCATGGACAGGACGCCCCAGATGATCAGGGCGATGACGGCGATGACGATGAGGACGACCACCCAGGTCTCCATGGCCTGTCCCTCCCGTCCAGGTCGTCCGAATCCGGGGGCCCGGCCTCAGTTTGTCACAGGATCGGGGCGATCGGGCGCACCTCGGCCGAGATCGGTCACCGGCGCCTCGGTCAGGCCGCCCGGCCCGCCGGTGAACAGGCGCCAGAACGCGTCGGCGGTCAGGATGAACGGCGGGTAGCCGAGGTAGCCGAGGAGCGGCATCTCGAACACCGGCCAGAAGCCGACGTAGGGGATCCGGTACTGCCAGAACGGCAGCGCGCCCCAGTTCCACAGCTCCCACAGGATCCCGGTGCCGAGGCCGGCGATGGCCAGCAGGAGCACCGGGCCGGCCCGGCCCTCGCGGACCAGGCCGACGATGCTGGGGCGGCCGCGCCGGGCCGCGACGCCGTCCAGGACGGCCAGGGGGGCCAGCCAGACCAGCGGGAACGCCTGGTCGGGGAACAGGTACAGCAGGGGCAGGCAGACCAGCCCGGCGACGATCAGGGCGGTGGCGGTGCCGCCGGGCAGGGGGATGGCCGGCGGGTCGGGGAAGCGGACGAAGGACCGCAGCAGGTCGCGGGACTCGGCCAGGGCCGGCAGCACGAACACGAACGAGAGGGTCTTGAGGGCCAGGTGGGACTGCCCGCCGTAGACCACCGTGCCGACGTACGTCCAGTTCTCCAGGCGCCAGTTGGCCACCTCGAAGGCCCACCAGAAGGGCGCGCTCAGCGCGAACATGGCCAGCAGGCGCCAGCCGCCCCCGTGGACCAGGGAGTGGCCGGCCCTGGCCCACACGACCGCGTCGGCGGCCAGGATGAAGCCGGCCCAGACCAGGTCGAACCAGTAGGCGTGGAACGGGTCGACCCGGGCCAGGCTGACCCCCCAGCCGAAGGCGACCACGGCCAGGCCGGCGACCAGTTGGAGCGCGACCGGGCGGCGGTCGGGGACGGTGCGGGTGGTGGCCGCGTGGCTAGTCACGGGCGGCGGGCTCGGCGACGGGCCGGCGGCCTCGGCGGCGGGAGGGCCGGACGGCCGACGGGTCCTCGGGCTGGACCTGGAGGATGCCCTCGACCACCGACTCGACCCGGACCCGCTGGCCGGTGCCGAGACTGCCCTCGCCCCCGGCCAGCCGGGCCCGCCACATGGCCCCGTCGACGACCACGATGCCGCCCGGGTTGAGCATGCTGCGCACCACTCCGCGGGACCCGACCAGGGCCTCGGTGCCCATCGGGGCCTGGCGCTGGGAGCGCAGGATCACGGTCAGGATGACCACGAACCAGGCCAGGGACCACAGCACCCCGAGCACGGCGAGCCGGCCGTCGACCCGCAGCAGCGGCGACGGGCTGGAGAACAGCCACCAGGAGCCGGCGGCGGTCAGCGCGGCCGCCCCGGCCGTGCCCAGGCCGAGCCCGCCCATGGCCGCATCCACGGTGAACAGCGCCTGGCCGGCGAGCAGGAGGGCCAGGGCCAGCCAGCTGGTGGGCAGGATGAGCAGCGACACCAGCGCCAGCAGGGCGCAGACGAGCCCGGCGGCCCCGGCGACCCCGAACCCGGGCTGGAACCACTCGAACGACAGGCAGGCCGCCGCGGCCAGCAGCAGCAGGTAGGCGAGGGTCGGGTTGGCCAGCCCGTGGCGGACCCGGTCGACCAGGGAGCGGGACAGGAACCGGACCTGGAACCCGGTCACCTCCAGGGGCCGGCCGTCGACCTGCTGGCCGTCGAGCCGGCGGACGGCGTCGGGCAGGGACTCGGCCTGGAAGTCGGCCAGCCCGGCCGCCTCGGCGGCGGCCCCGGTGACCTGGGACCGCCCCACCACCGGGGGCAGCCCGGAGGAGGCGAGTAGGGCCGCCTCGGCGGCCGGGTCGCGCCCCCGCCCGAGCTCGGCCGGCAGGGCCGGCCCGATCCGGGCGTCCCTGGCCACCCCGACCACGTCGGCCCCGGCGAGCAGGAAGGCGGCCGTCCCGGCGGCCTCGGCCCGCCGCGGCCCGACCCACACCGCGACCGGCACCTTGGCGTCGGCGACCGTGCGCCGCACCTCGGCCGGGTCGACCCCGAGGCCCCCGAAGCTCGAGAGCTGGACGAGGACGACCCGCGCGCCGCGTCGCTGGGCGCCGTCCAGGTCGCGCCGCAGCGCCCCGAGCACGCTGGCGTCCAGCACCCCGGACGCCTCGAACACCTCGACCACGGGCCCGCCGTCCTGCGCCCGCGCAGGCGCCAGCCCGAGGGTGGCCAGCAGCGCACCA
>DASZON010000408.1:0-1661 GCA_035550755.1 Actinomycetota bacterium
CCACGAACACCGTGGTCCAGGTGCGCAGCCCCACCGGGTCCAGCGATCCCCGCAACAGCCCCCGGGTGGAGAGGGCGATCACGACCAGCAGCACGACCAGCCGACCATCCAGCCGCCGCTGCCGCGGCTCGGACGGCGCGAGCGTCGATGTCATGGCCGACAAGTCTAGGCTGGTGGTGCCCGAATGGTCGTGAGCAGGCTACAGAAGGGAGCAGACCATGGAGGTCCAGGACGTCATCGCCCAGGCCAGGGACACCATGACCGTCAAGCGGGTCTTCGGCGAGCCCTACGAGAAGGACGGCGTGACCATCATCCCCGCAGCCCGGGTCCAGGGCGGCGCCGGGGGCGGCACCGGGGAGGACCCGAACGGCCAGGGCCGAGGGTCGGGCAGCGGGTTCGGCGTCACCGCCCGCCCGGTGGGGGCGTTCATCGTCCGTGACGGCGACCTGAGCTGGCGGCCCGCCGTGGACGTCAACCGGATCATCCTCGGCGGCCAGGTCGTGCTCGTGGTCGCCCTCCTCACCGTCCGGGCGATCGTCAGGACCCGGACCAGATCCAAGCGGCGCTAGCCCGCCACAGCGAGACCCCGTACCCCACCGCCATGGCCAGGGCCACGGCCGCGGCGCTGAGCCACTGGCCGGCGCCGCTGCCGTGCCCGGCCAGGAGCGCGTTCAGCCCCTCCAGGGCGAGCACGGCAGCGGCCAGCCCGTAGAGGCTCGTCGCCACCGTGGCCGCGAGCCCGTCGGGAAGGGCCCCCAAATACCGTGGCGGCTCGTCGCGCCGGCCCCGGCGCCACAGCAGGTACCCGCCGAGGACGGCCAGCCCGAGCACGCCGACGGCGACCCGGTACTCCACCACCTCGCCCCAGTGGTGCATCGCGGCCGCCTGCTCGCAGCCGCCGGCGTCGGGGAAGTACTCCAGGAACTCGGCGCAGCGCTGCGGGGTGTAGGTCATGCCGGGCAGGTCGCCGGCCACGAATCCCGCGCCGAGCAGCCGGCCGAGCAGCTCGGCCAGGAGGCCGCTGACGCCGATGGCGACCAGGCCGACCCCGCCGAGCAGCACCGCCGCCCGGGCCAGCTCGGCCGCGACCGCGGCCGGCGGGACTGGCGCCAGGCGGGCCGAGAACCGCCGGGCCACGGTGCGCGGGCTGCCGAACCGCTCGATCGCCTGCCGCTGCGCCTCCTCCTCGCTCGCCCCCGCCGCCACCAGCTCGGCGGTGGCGTCGCGCAGGTGCTCTTCGGCCTCGGCCAGGATCCGCCGGACGTCGTGGGCCGACCCCCGCAGGTGACCGAGCAGCCGGTCCAGATAGGCCTCGATCGGGTCGGTGGTCACCCCGTCATCCCCCCGACCACCGCCTCGACTCCGGTCGAGAAGCGACGCCACTCGCTGCGCAGCTCCGCCAGGGTGGCTACGCCCCTGGCGGTGAGCTCGTACAGTCGCCGGCGCCGGCCTGCCTGTTCGGCCCAGTAACTGCGCAGCAGACCCGCATCCTCGAGCCGGTGCAGGGCCGGGTAGACCGTTCCCTCCGGCAGGGTGAATTCCCGGGCACTGCGCTCACGGAGCGCGCCGATCACCGCATACCCATGGGCTGGGCCGCCGGCAAGGATCGACAGCAGCAGTAGGTCCAGGTGGCCCTTGAGCTGTTCCCGTCGCATGCCTCG
>DASZON010000409.1:0-10870 GCA_035550755.1 Actinomycetota bacterium
CGTCGCCGAGCTGGCGCAGCCGGACCTCCACCTCCCCGTCCATGACGAGGGCGAACTCGTCGTGGGAGGCGGTCCGCCAGCCGCTGGTGCCCTCGGCCCGGACGGCCTCGAGCACGTACTGGCGGTTCTGGCCGACGGCGACCTTCTCGTACGGCCGCGACCGCGACGCCACCTCGAACACGTTGGAGAAGGTGTAGTGCTTGGGGTCGTCGTCGATGACCTCGACCGCGCCCTTCTCGTAGTGGTCCAGGGAGCCGAACTTGGTCTCGAACCTCCGCGTCATCGCGACACGCTCCTCCCGGGGGTGTTATGCTGGCCCCGCTTTGTTCGCAATGCGTACAAACGTGCGCTAGAAGCACAGGCTCTCATCGGGGTAACCAGGTGTCAAGCAGCGGCGTCAGGGCCCAGCGGGGCCCGGAGAGCAACGTCGTCCAGTCACTGGAACGGGGGCTGGCGGTCATGTCGCTGTTCTCCCGCGAGCACCCCAGCCTGACCCTGAGCGAGGCGGCCGAGCTGGCCGGCCTGACCCGGGCCACGGCCCGCCGCATCCTGCTCACCCTCGAGCACCTCGGCTACGTCAAGAGCAACGGGCGGCGCTTCGCCCCCACGGCCAAGCTGCTGTCGATCGGCTACGCCTACCTGTCGTCGCTCGACCTCTGGGAGGTGGCCGAGCCCTACATGGAGGAGCTGGCCGGGCGGACCAGCGAGTCGTGCTCGGCCTCGATCCTGGACGGGCCGGAGATCGTGTACGTGGCCCGGGTGCCGTCCAAGCGGGTGATGGCGATCGCCCTCAGCGTCGGGTCGCGGCTGCCGGCCCACGCGACCTCGATGGGGCGGGTCCTGCTGGCCCAGCTCCCCCCGCGGGAGCTGGCCGTCTACTTCCGGACGTCGCGGCGGGAGCGGCTGACGGCCCGGACGGTGGTGGACGAGGCCGAGCTGCGCGAGCTGCTGGACCAGGTCCGCTGCCGCGGCTGGGCCCTGGTCGACCAGGAGCTGGAGATGGGCGTCCGCTCGATCGCCGCCCCCATCCGCGACCTGCGCGGCGGCGTGCTGGCGGCCCTGAACGTCTCCACCCACGCCGGCCGGGTCACGGTCGAGGAGATGGAGCAGGAGTTCCTCCCCCACCTGCTGCGGGCGGCCAAGCTGGTCGGCGAGCGCCTGACCATCCGCTGACCGCGCCGCCCGGCGGCGGCGTCAGGTGGCCGGGGACCGGGGCGGGCCGCCCCAGCCCTTGGGCGGCTCGGGGGCGCGCGAGCGGGGGCTGCCAGGGGCCAGGCGGTCCACGGTGCCGATGTTGAGGGCGGTGAGCTGGGCGATCACGTCGTGGACGTCGACCGCGTCCGGCAGCAGGCAGCGCAGGTCGGTGATGCCGGCGTGGGCCAGGCGGATGACCTGCTCGTGGCCCTGCTCGAGGGTGCCGAAGATGGCCACCTCGGCCGGCGGCCCGAGCCCGGCCAGGGTCTCGTCGGACTCCCAGCGGGCCCAGGCCTCGGCCGTGGTCCGGCCGATCGAGACCGGCAGCTCGGCGGCCAGGCCGAGGGTCTCCGGGGAGCGGCCGGCGGCCGCGCAGGCGGCCCGGGTCTCCTGGGCCAGGTCCTCGACCTCCTCCAGGGTCCCGGCCACCACCACGGCGTCGTCGGCGGCCCGGACCGCCGGGGCCAGCGAGGGCCCGAGCTCGGTCTGGAGCGAGACCGGCGGCGCCGGCCGCTCCGACTCCGACCACAGCCGGCGCAGGGCGGCGACGTAGCCCTCGAGGGCGATCGGGCCGAGCCGCCCCAGGCGCAGCCCGACCTCGAGCCGGCCGTCCAGCTCGTCGTGGAGGGTCGCGGTCATGCTGGCCAGGTCGTCGGCCGACCCCGGGGCCGGGGTCAGCATCAGGCCGACCTGGGCCCGCCGGACCACCGGCGCGACCCCCGCGACGGCGAGCAAGGCGTCGGTGGCGGCCGGCCGCCGGTCGAGGGGATGGACGTCGGTGACCCAGAGGGCGCCGATCCCGGCCCGGTCCCCCATCCGGGCGACCTCGACCAGCCGTTCCCGGGGGGCGAGGGGGTCGAGGACCAGGCTGAGGCGCACGAGCCGCCCCGCCGGGGCGCGGGTCGGCCGCGGCTGGAGCATCCGGTCCTCCTCGTCCAGCCGCACACCCGGCCGGCCCGTCGGTGCCGCCGGGCCATCGGCCCGCCGCCCGGTGCTGTTCGGTCTCCGAATATATGTTCGCGCAACGTACAATGCCGCGATGGCGGATGCAACGGCCGTTGGCGGGGACAACGAGGCGCCGACCTCGCTGGTCGCCTCCTTGCACGGCCTCTTCGACCGCCTCCGGGCCGCCGGCGTCCCCGTGTCCATGGTCGAGGTGGTGGACGCCGTCGAGAGCCTGCGCCACATCGACGCCGCCGACCGCCGCCAGTTCCGCTCCGCGCTGGCCGCCACCCTGGTCAAGCGGGCCGACGACCTGGCCGCCTTCGAGCTGCTGTTCGACGTCCAGTTCCCGCTGCGGCGCGAGCCGCCCGCCGGCCGGCCCGGCCTGGCGGCGGCCCCCGAGGCCGGCGAGGCCAACGGCCAGACCATGGCGGCCGAGGTCCCGTCCGGCGACCTGCTGGAGGCGCTGCTGGAGGCGCTGCGACAGGACGACGAGGGGGCGCTGCGGGCCCTGGCCGCCCTGGCCGTGGACCGCCACGGCGGCATGGAGAGCCAGCGCCACAGCTCCGAGCGCTACTACATGTACCGGATCCTGCGGCAGCTCGACCTCTACCGGCTGCTGCAGGCCGCCGGCGGCGACCCGGACGCCCAGGTCGGCGACCGGGAGGAGCTGCGGGCCGGCATCGACGACTTCCGCAGCCTGATCGCCGAGCAGGTCCGCCACCGGCTGTCGGCCGCCCACGGGGCCGAGCAGGCGGCCGAGCTCTACCGCGACCGCCAGCTGGAGGAGCTCGACATCCTCGACGCCAACGCCAGCCAGCTCCGCGAGCTGCGCCAGGCGATCCGGCCGCTGGCCCGCAAGCTGGCCGCCCGGATGGCCAAGCGGCGGCGCCGGCGCCGGCGCGGCCGCCTCGACGTGCGCCGGACCCTGCGCCACTCCCTGGCCTACGGCGGGGTCCCGGTCCACCCGGCCTTCCGGGCCCGCAAGGCGTCCAAGCCCGACCTGTACGTCCTGGCCGACGTCTCCGGGTCGGTGATCGAGTTCGCCAAGTTCACCCTGTCGCTGCTGCACGCCATGAGCCAGGAGTTCTCCAAGCTGCGATCGTTCGCGTTCGTGGACGGCGTCGACGAGGTGAGCGCCATGCTCGACGAGGCCGGCGACGTGCTCGACCTGCAGCGGCTGTTCACCAGGGCCAAGGTCGTCTGGGCGGACGGCCACTCCAACTACGGCAACGTGTTCGCCACCTTCGAGGAGCGCTACGGCGCCGACCTCGACGCCCGCAGCACCCTGCTGGTCATGGGCGACGCCCGCAACAACTACCGCGACCCCGGCCTGGACCCGCTGCGCCGCCTGGCCGGCCGGGTCCGCCACCTCTACTGGCTCAACCCCGAGCCCCAGGCCGACTGGGACACCAGCGACTCGATCATGCGCGCCTACGCCCCCCACTGCGACCGGGTCTTCGAGGTCCGCAACCTGCGCCAGCTGGTCGCCTGCGTCGACGAGATCACCACCGGGTGACCGCGGCCGCTCACTCGACCAGCAGCGGGGTGCCCGAGACCTGGAGCCGCAGGCGGCCGCCGGCCGGCTCGGCCGGTTGCGCCCGGCCGAGGGCGTCGACGGCGGTCGCCGCCGCCGCCGGCCACGGCCGCTCGAACGCCACCGGGGGCTGGTCCTCGCCGCTGAAGGAGTCGCGCTGCTCCCAGACCACCAGCAGCGGTCCCCGCCCGCGGCGCTCCACCTCGAACAGCCGCAGGCTTGGCCGCCCGGGCACCGCGACCCGGGTCACGCCCTCCACGCCGGCGAGCCGGTCGGCCAGCAGGGCGAAGGTGTCGGCCGAGGGGTGGCGGACCGTCAGCTCGCCGCCCTGGTAGCCGAGCAGCGGGAGCTTGCCGAACAGCAGGTCCATCACCGACAGCGGGTCCTCGTAGCCGGGGATGTCCGGGGCCAGGTTCCAGCAGACCGTGCGGCGCACCCCGGCCGACAGCGCCAGCAGGTTGCGCATGACGAGCTCGCGGCGGTTGATCCGGTCCCGCTTGTCCTCCAGCTCCCTCGGGCAGCCACGCATGAACATCTGCAGCTGGGGCGGCAGGTCAGCGATGCGCTCGTACAGGCCGGCCAGCCCCGCCTCCCCGGCCTGCTCGATGGCGGCGGTCGCCTCCGGGTACAGGTTGGGCCATGGGGCGTTGTACTCGCCGACCACCAGCGGCTTCTCGTAGCCGGCGGCGCGCATCATCTCCCTGGCGGCCTCGATGTCGTCCGGGATCCGGTCGGCGGGCCCGTACAGGTGCAGGTCGAATAGGTCGAAGTGGTCGCGCCCGTCGCGCAGGACCTGGCCGAAGAACCGCCGCTCGGGGCTGTCGGGCGCGGCCGCCGGCAGGGCGTAGGTGGCGCCGCCCAGCACCACCGCCGCGCCGGGGTCGGCCTCCTTGACCGCCCGGTGGAACACCCGCAGCTGGGCGAGATAGCCGTCGGCGGTCCCGGCCCAGGTCAGCCCGACGTTGGAGGGCTCGTTGTCGCACTGCCAGTAGCGCACCCGCCCGCCGCAATGGCGCACCAGCCGGTCCACGAACCGGTGGTAGGTGCCCGGGTCCTTGGCCGGGGACGGCGGCAGGAAGTCCGACGGCTGCTCGGTCGCCCACCGGGAGCTGGAGCAGACGGTGACCCAGACCTCCTCCGAGCCGTCGAGCTGGTCCAGGAACGCGTCCACGGCCTCGAAGCTGAAGCGGCCGGGCTCGGGCTCGACCTGCGACCAGAAGAAGTAGACGCGCACCAGGGTCGCCCCCAGCTCGCGGAGCTGGGGGACGAACTCGTCGGGCCTGCCGAACAGGCCGTAGCTGATGGAGCGGACGATCCCCAGCCGGGTCCCCGGCGGGACCATGTCACCCATGTCGATCCCCTGCCTGTTGCCAGCTCCCGAGGCTGCCAGCCGGTTCCTGGACCGGCAAGCAGACCGAGCGCCCGTCGGACCCGCGGGGCCGCCTACACTGGCCGCCATGGGGCACTGCGGCGAGGTCCGCCACCTGGTGTGGGACTGGAACGGCACCCTGGTCGACGACCACACGGCGGTGGTGGCGGCGGTCAACGACGCGCTGGCCACCCTCACGCTGCCGGCGATCGACTCCGACGCCTTCCGCACCTGGTTCACCCGGCCCGTGCAGCGGTTCTACGAGCAGGCGGCCGGCCGCCCCCTCGAGCCGGGCGAGTGGCGGGCCCTGGACGCGGCCTACCACGACAGCTACGGCGCCCGGGTCGACGGGCTGGCGCTGGCCCCCGACGCCCTGGGGGCGCTGGCCGCCGCCGAGACGGCCGGGCTCGGCCAGTCGCTGCTGTCGATGTGGCGCCACCCGGACCTGGTGCCGCTGGTCGAGCGGCTCGGCATCGGCCGCTTCTTCGTCCGGGTGGACGGGCTGCGCGTGCCCGGTGGCGGGGCCAAGACCGACCACCTGGTCGAGCACCTGGCCGCCATCGGGGTCGAGGCCCCGGCGGCCCTGCTGGTCGGCGACGCCCTCGACGACCTGGCGGCGGCCCGGGCGGTCGGCGCCGGCTGCGTCCTCTATGACGGCGGCTCCCACCACCGGGACGCCCTGGAGGCCACCGGTGCGCCGGTGGTCGACACCCTCACCGCGGCGGTGGAGGTCGCGACCCGCCCAGCCTGAACCCGCCCGGAGCCACCTGGATGACCCGCATCCTCACCGTCTCCCTGGTCACCCTCGGTGACCCGGGCCGCCTGACCGGGGGCTACCGCTACCACCGCCGCATGGCCGAGCTGGCCCCGGCATGCGGCGCCAGCTTCGGCTTCGTCTCCCTCCCCGACCGCCCGTTCCCCCTGCCGGCGGCGGCCGGCCCGTGGGCGCTGCGCCAGAGCCGGGCCGCGGACGTGGTCGCCCTGGACAGCATCGCCGCCGCGTTCCTGGGGCCGTGGCTGGCCCGGGACCGGGGGGCGCCGGTGGTGGGCAGCCTGCACCAGCCTCCGGGCGGGATCGACCACCGGCGGGTCCGGCGGGCCGTGCAGGCCTCCCTGGACCGGCTCGCCTGGCGCCGGGCCCGGCTGCTGGTGGTGGCCAGCCAGGCCCTCGCCGACGAGCTGGTCGGCCAGGGGTTCGCACCCGGACGGCTGCGGGTGGTGCCACCAGGGCGCGACCTGCCCCCAGCCCCCGCCGGCCCGCCGCCCGACCTGCGCCGGGGCCGGCGGGCGGCGTGCCTGTGCGTTGGCAACTGGGTCGAGCGCAAGGGCCTGCTGGAGCTGCTGGAGGCGACCGCAAGGCTCCCGGACGGGCTGGCCACCCTGCACCTGGCCGGGGACGACCGGGCCGACCCGGGCTACGGCGACCGGGTCCGGGCCCGGCTGGCCCGGCCCGACCTGGCCGGTCGGGTGGTCGTCCACGGCCCCCTGCCCGCCGGGGAGGTGGCCGCCCTCTACCTGGCCGCCGACGTGTTCGTCCTCCCCAGCCTGCGGGAGCCGTACGGGACGGTCTGGGGCGAGGCGATGGCGGCCGGACTGCCGGTGGTCGGCTGGCGGGCCGGCAACCTCCCCCACCTGGCCAGCCACGGCCGCGAGGGGCTGCTCGCCGACCCCGGCGACGTCGACGGCCTGGCCGCCGCCCTGGCCCGCCTGGCCGGCGACGCCCCGCTGCGGCGGGCGATGGGGGTCGCGGCCGCGGCGCGGGCCGCCGGGCGGCCGACCTGGGCCCAGTCGGCGGCCCGGTTCTTCGACGCCCTCCGCGAGGCCGCCGCCGACGGTCAGGCCACCGGGCCGGAGTAGCCGCCGAAGTCGGCCTCCGACTCCCACACCCGCACCCCGAGGGTGTCCCCACCCGCCTGGCGGAGGGCCGGGACCAGCTCCTGGTGGGCCCAGCGGGCCAGGACCTCCACGGTGACCGCCTCGGCGGCCGGCGGGCGGATCTCCTCCAGGTCGCGGCCGTCGATCCGGGCCACGATCGCCCGCAGCGCGGCCCGGAGCGCGTCCAGGTCGCAGACCATCCCGCACTCATCGAGCTCGGCCCGGCCGACGACCACGTCGATCCGGTAGTCGTGGGCGTGCAACTCCCCCTCGGGCCCCTCGACCGGCATCTGGTGCAGCGCCCGGACGGTGACGCTGGACCCCACCTCGTAGCTCATCGGCGTCCTTCCTGGTAGCGGAGGGCGGCGTGCAGCAGCCCGTGGTCGCGCCGGTCGGCGCGGGCGTAGGCCTCGGCGGCGTCCTCGAACGCGAACGCGTGGGTGGCCAGGGCGGCCAGCGGCAGCTCGCGGGCCAGCCGCCAGGCCAGCTCGGACCGGCGGGACCGGTCCCACCGGGCGGTCAGGGCCGCCGGCAGGGTGGACACCTGGGTGCTGCGCAGGACCAGGCGCCGGCGGTGGAAGGCCGCCCCCAGGGGCAGGGCGACCGGCCTGGTGCCGTACCAGGAGCAGACCAGGACCGTCCCCTCCCTGGCCAGCAGCCCCAGTGTCCCGGCCAGGGCCTCGGGGTTCCCGCTGGCCTCGACCACCAGGTCGGCGCCCCGCCCCCCGGTCCCTCCGGCCACCGTCCCGGCCAGGTCGCCGGGGTCGACGGCCCCGACCCCGAAGGCGCCGGCGGCGGCCCGCCGGGCCGGGTCGGGCTCGGACCCGACCACCACCGCCCCGGTCCGGGCCAGCAGGGCGGCGACCAGGATGCCGACCGCGCCGAGGCCGACGACCACGACCGTCTCCCCCAGGCGGGGGTTGGCGTCCAGGCTGACCTGGAGGGCGGTCTCGACCGTCGGGTACAGGGTGGCGGCCCGGGGGTCCAGGTCGTCGACGGCCACGGCGTCGCCGGGGTCGGCCACGAACCGGTCCTGGTGGGGGTGGAAGGCGAACACCCGCTGGCCCTCCCGGAACGGGCCCGCCGCCCGGAGGACCTGGCCGACGGCGCTGTAGCCGTAGCGGAACGGGTAGGCGAAGGTGCCGGCCAGGGCGCCAAGGGTCTCGTCCAGGGGCAGGTCCGGGTCGATCTCACCCCGGTAGGCGAGCAGCTCGGTCCCGGCCGAGATCCCCGACCACTCGGTGGCGACCAGCAGCTGGCCCTCGCCCGGCTCGGGCACCTCGACCTCGCGCAGCTCAACCCGCCGGGGGGCCACGAAGTGGACCGCACGGGCCTTCATGGCAGCCACCTACCCTTCGCCAACCTGGGCGAACCGCCCGGCCCGGCGAACCGACCAGACCGTCTGATTCCGTCCCGGGCACGTGGGATATTCGGGGGCATGGTGCAACAGCCCAAGGAAGTCGCCAACCTCGTCCTGCCCACCTGGGCCGGGGAGTTCGACCTGCGGGCCTTCGAGGGCGCGTCGGGCGAGGTGTACCTGGTGTTCACCTACGGCGACCTCGGGGACGGCCGGGACCTGCTGGTCCGCCTCCACTCGGCCTGCCTGACCGGCGACGCCTTCGGGTCGCTGCGCTGCGACTGCGGCCCCCAGCTGCGGCTGGCCATGCGCCAGATCGTCGCCGAGGGCCGGGGGGTGCTGCTGTACGCGGCCGGCCACGAGGGACGGGGTGTGGGGCTGGTGGCCAAGCTGCGGGCCTACATGCTCCAGGACCAGGGCCACGACACCGTCGACGCCCAGCAGCGGCTGGGGCTGCCGGTCGACGGCCGTGACTTCCGGGAGGCGGTGCAGGTCCTGCGGGCCGCCGGGGTCCGCAGCTCGCGGCTGCTCACCAACAACCCGGCCAAGGCGAGCGCCATGCGGTCCGAGGGCGTCCCGGTCGAACGGCTGGTGTCGCTGCCGACCGCGCCGCATCTCCGCAACCGCGGCTACGTGCAGACCAAGCAGCGCCGGCTCGGCCACCGGGCCCCGGGTGGCGAGCCCCTGCCCGGTGGCGGCCTCGGCGACGGCGGCCGGGCGGTCGACGCCACCGCCCTGCTGGGCGATGTCGCCGCCCGCCCCGGCCGCCCCTATGTGGTGCTCAAGTACGCCCAGAGCCTCGACGGCCGGATCGCCACCGGCGCCGGAGACTCCAAGTGGATCAGCAGCCCTCAGGAGCGCCGGGTCGCCCACGCCCTGCGGGCGGCCTGCGACGCCGTCCTGGTTGGGGCGGGCACCGTGCTGGCCGACGACCCGCTGCTGACCGTGCGGATGGTCCCCGGGGCCTCGCCGATCCGGGTGGTGCTCGACACCGGCCTCCGTGTCCCCCCCGACGCCCAGGTCTTCGGCCCCGAGGCGACCACCATCGTCCTCACCGCCACCGGGGCCGACCCCGGCCGGCGCGAGGCGCTGCGCCGCCGCGGGGTCAAGGTCGAGGTCGTGGCCGGGGGCCCCGGCGGGGTCGACCTGGCCGCCGGGCTGGACCGGCTCCTGGCCCTGGGGATCCGCTGCCTGCTGGTCGAGGGCGGGTCGCGGGTGCTGACCTCGGCCCTGCGGGCCCGGCTGGCCGACCGGGTGGTGGTGGCCGTGGCCCCGGTCCTGCTCGGCACCGGGACCGACGCCGTCGGCGACCTCGGCGCCGGCCTGGTCAGCGACGGCCTGCGCCTGGTCGACCGGAGCGTCCACCAGGTCGGCCCCGACCTGCTGCTCGCCGGGGACCTGGCCTGGCCAGGCGGTTGACCAAGCGCCCGGCCACCGCGCCGCCGGGTCGACCAGCTCGGATCGCTCGGTCCAACAACTGCCAGAGGCAGGGCGGCCGTCGGGAGATTCGGGCCCCATGCAGGTACCTGGCACGGTGCTCCCGGCCATCCGCCGTATCGGGGTGCGGTCACCGTGTTCCGGACCTCCGCCAGCGTCGTGGTGCGCTCACGGCCGGCGGAACCTCCCCTGCGCCGTGGTGCGATCGCGGGACGCCATCCTCGGACGAACCGCCACAGTCGCTCGCGCCGGTCAGGCAGCCACAGTCGCTGCGCCCGCCAGCCAGCCACGGTCGCTGCGCCGATCAGGCGGCGGGGCGGTGTCTTCGATTTCGATGGGGTGGCGTGGCGGTGAAATGCCCATCGGGTCCGCGGATCAGCCGCCAGCCGCCCTCATGCAGCTCCCGATGATGAGCCCGGCACAGCAAGGCAAGATTCGCCAGGTCAGTCAGGCCACCCTGCAACCAGTGAACGAGGTGATGAGCTTCACACCAGGCCAGGGGCCGGTCACAGCCCGGGAACACACAGCCGCCATCCCGCACCGCCAGGGCGCTGCGTTGGGCGGGCTGCACCACCCGGGTGGCACGGCCCACATCCAGCGGCTGGCTCGGTGCCCCACCCAGAACCGGGGGCAGCAGGATAGCCGCAGCCCGTAACCGCACTGCCACCCCACCCACCCCGTGCCGTTCACCGGTGGCCACGCCCTCCTCGCGGCGATCGCCGGTCGCGCCGGCATCGTGGCTGCACGGGAACGGGTCGGCCTGGCCGTGACTTGTGGGGTCGCGGGTTACCAGGACCCGGGTGAGGGTCCCATCGCAGGCGAGGTGCCGGCAGGTCTCGGGGGCCAGCGGCCCTGCCCAGCCTCCCTGGCCACCCACCCCGCCCGAGCCGGGGCGGCTGAGGAGGCTGTCCAGATCGACGGTCACCAGCAGCTGGGGCCGGACCCCACCCGCCTGCGGCAACCGCCCACCCTCCAGCGCCCGACGGGCCAACTCGGCCAACGCATCCGCAGTCCGCTGGCCACCGCTACGGCTGTCCTGAGCGTCGGCGGGGCGGGCCAGGGGTTCCAGGGCGGCCAGCAGGGTGTGGCCGGCCTCGGGTTCCAGGAGGCCGTCGATGGCGACCATGCCGTCCCAGGTCGACGCCAACCACACCCCCCG
>DASZON010000410.1:0-9580 GCA_035550755.1 Actinomycetota bacterium
TGGAGCTGCGGACCCTGGACGAGGCCACGGCCAAGCAGCACTACGGCGAGCACGAGGGCAAGCCGTTCTTCGGCGACCTGGTCTCGTTCATCACCTCGGGCCCGCTGGTGGCGCTGTGCGTCGAGGGCCCGGACGCGGTCGGCGCCGTCCGCACCCTGATGGGCCCGACCAACCCGATCACCGCCCCGCCCGGCTCCATCCGCGGCGACTACGGCCTGGAGATCGAGAAGAACCTGGTCCACGGCTCGGACTCGCCCGAATCGGCCGCCCGCGAGCTGGGCTTGTTCTTTCCCCAGCTGTAACCCTCCGGCTCTTGGGCCGTTCGAGGGGACGGTGTAGGATGCCCGGGTTCTCCGGGCGCACGCGCCCCTCGCCGTGATCCACGCAACGCTGGAAGGGGCTGGTCTGGCTTGCAGAACGCCTTCCGCTTCCTCGGCCGCGACATGGCCGTCGACCTCGGGACGGCCAACACCCTCGTCTACGTCCGCGGCCGCGGGGTCGTGCTCAACGAGCCGTCGGTGGTGGCCATCAACACCAAGAACAACGCCATCCTGGCCGTCGGCACCGAGGCCAAGGCGATGATCGGGCGCACCCCGGGCCACATCGTGGCCATCCGCCCGCTCAAGGACGGCGTCATCGCCGACTTCGACACCACCGAGAAGATGCTCCGCTACTTCGTCCACAAGGTGCACCGCCGCCAGCTCATGGCCAAGCCCCGGGTGGTGGTGTGCGTGCCCTCAGGCATCACCGGGGTCGAGCGCCGCGCCGTGGTCGAGTCGACCTACCGGGCCGGGGCCCGCAGCGCCTTCATCATCGAGGAGCCGATGGCCGCCGCCATCGGGGTCGGCCTGCCGGTGCACGAGCCGGCCGGGAACATGGTGGTCGACATCGGCGGCGGCACCACCGAGGTCGCCGTGGTCGCCCTCGGCGGCATCGTCACCAGCCAGAGCATCCGCATCGGCGGCGACGAGCTCGACGAGTCGATCATCAGCTACATCAAGAAGGAGTACTCGCTCATGCTCGGCGAGCGGACCGCCGAGCAGATCAAGATCAACCTCGGCTCGGCCTACCCCCTGCCCGAGGAGCCGACCACCGACATCCGCGGCCGCGACCTGGTCAGCGGCCTGCCCAAGACCATCACCATCGGCGCCGAGGAGATCCGCAAGGCGATCGAGGAGCCGGTCAACCAGATCGTCGACGCCGTCAAGAACACCCTGGACCGCACCCCGCCCGAGCTGGCCGCCGACGTCATGGACAAGGGGATCGTCCTCACCGGCGGCGGCGCCCTGCTGCGGGGGCTCGACGAGCGGCTCAAGCACGAGACCAGCATGCCGATCACCGTGGCCGACGAGCCGCTGAGCTCGGTGGCCTTCGGCTCCGGCAAGTGCATCGAGGAGTTCGAGTCGCTCAAGAAGGTGCTCGTGTCGTCAGAGGCTCACTGACAATACGGAGGTCGGGAGGCTGAGCGCCTCCCGGAGAAGGTGCCGAGAAGTCCCCGCCGCGCCCGTACCGTGCTGGCCGTGCTGCTGGCCGCCGCGATCGTGCTCATCACGATCGACTTCCGCCAGCCCGACGGCGGTCCCACCGACCGCCTCCAGCGCCTGGCCATCACCGTCTTCGGCCCCCTCCAGCAAGGGGCCAGCGCGGTCGTGCGCCCGGTCGGCGACCTCGCCGGCGGCATCTCCGAGCTGGGCGGCCTGCACGACGAGAACCGGCGCCTGGAGGCCGAGGTGGCCCGGCTGCGGGCCCAGGAGCGGACCTACGCCGACGTCCTCGGCGAGAACAAGCGCCTGCGGGGAGTGCTGGGCATGGCCGAGCGCTGCGGCTGCCGCACCGTCGGGGCCTCGGTGGTCGCCGGGTCGGGGTCCAACTTCCAGCTGTCGGTGACCGTCGACGCCGGCACCCGCCAGGGGGTGGCCCGGGACATGGCCGTGGTCGACGCCGACGGGCTGGTCGGGCGGGTCACCCAGGTGACCGCCGACTACGCCACCGTGCTGCTGGTCACCGACCCGGCCAGCGGGGTCGCGGCCACCCTGGCCCGGGGCAAGGCCCCGGGGATCGTCAAGGGCAGCGGCGCCCCGCTGCTGTCGTTCCAGCCCGTCCGGGCCGGCACCGTGGTGCGCCGCGGCGACCCGGTGGTCACCCAGGCCTACCAGGGCAGCGTGTTCCCGGCCGGCCTGCCCATCGGGGTGGTCGAGCGGGTCGACCCGGCCGGCGCGGCCAGCCTGGTGCCGCGAGTCGCCGTCCGCCCCTACGCCGCCCTCGGCGCCCTCGACGTGGTCGCCGTGGTCGTCGACCGCCCGGCCCCACCGGCCAGGGGGAGCTGACCGTGCGCCGCCTCCTGGTGCTCGCCGCCGTGCTGGTCGTGGCCGTGCTCGTGCAGTCGACCGTGCTCGCCCGGCTGCGGCTGGCCGGGGTCCGGCCCGACCTGCTGGTGCTGGCCGTGGTCGCGGTCGCCCTGGCCACCGACGCCACCACCGGAGCGGTGTTCGGGTTCGTCGCCGGGCTGGTCGCGGACCTCCTGTTCGACCTCCCGGTGGGGGTGTCGGCCCTGGTCTGGACCGCCGCCGGGTTCGCCGTGGGCACGGTCCGGGTGTACGTGACCAGCGGCCACCCCCTCGTCTACCTGGTCCTGGCCGGGGCGGCCAGCCTGGCCTCGGTGTGGTGCTGCGGGCTGCTGCTGCGGGTGTTCGACCTCTCGACCTGGGAGGCGGTGGTCCGCGCCGGCCCGCTGGCCGCCCTCGGCAACCTGCTGCTGACCCCGCTCGTGTACCCGGTGGTGTGGGCGCTGACCGAGCGCGTCCCCGCCCGCCCGGCCGGGCGTTGGTAGGGTCGCGCCGTGCTGCCGCCGTCCTCCCCGCTCCGGGCCCGCTTGTCGGTGCTGTCGATCCTGGTCCTGGTGCTGTTCGTGGCCCTGTCGTCGCGTCTGTGGTACCTGCAGGTCCTGGCCGGCGAGCGCTACGGCGACCTGGCCGAGGGCAACCGGGTCCGCCAGGTCGTGGTCGAGGCCCCCCGGGGCCGGATCCTGGACGCCAAGGGGCGGGTGCTGGTCCGCAACCGGGCCGCCTGGGCGGTCACGGTCAAGCCCAGCGAGCTCGGCGACCGCCGCCGCGAGGTCCTGGGCCGCCTGGCCCGGGTGCTCGGCACCACCCGGGCCAAGCTGGAGGCTCGGATCGCCGACTACACCGGGTCGCCCCTGCGGGGCATCCCGGTGGCCGAGGACGTCCCCACCCGTCAGCTCTTCTACCTGACCGAGCACGCCGACCGGTTCCCCGGGGTCGCCCCCGAGGTGCTGGCCCTGCGCGAGTACCCGTCGGGCGTGGCCGCCGCCCACATGCTCGGCTACGTCGGCGAGATCTCGGCCGACGAGCTCACCCAGAAGCGCTTCCGCGGGTACAAGGCCGGTGACCTCGTCGGCAAGGCCGGGGTCGAGCTCACCTACGACAGGTGGCTGCGCGGCCGCGACGGCGTCCAGGACCTCGAGGTCAACGCCGCCGGGGAGGTGGTCCAGGCCCTCGGCGGGCGCCCGCCGGCCCCGGGCCGCGACCTCCAGCTCACCGTCGACCTCGAGCTCCAGCAGAGCGTCGAGCGGGCCCTGGCCGACGGCATGCGGGCCGCCCGGCGGCTCGGCGACAGCCAGCGGGGCGGCACCTACCCGGCCCCGGCGGCGACCGCGGTCGTGCTCGACCCCGGCGACGGCGACCTGCTCGCCCTGGCCAGCCTGCCCCAGTACGACCCGCGCCGGTTCGTCGGCGGGATCTCCCGGCGCGACTTCGCCCGCTACGCCGGCAGCCCCGGCAAGCCGCTGCTGCACCGGGCCGTCCAGTCGGCCTATCCGCCCGGGTCGACCTGGAAGCCGTTCACCGCCGTGGCCGGCCTCGAGGCCGGCACCATCACCCCGACCAGCACCTACACCTGCCCGGGGTCGTTCACCATCGGCAGCTACACCAAACGGGACTGGACCCCGCGGGGCCACGGCACGGTCGCTCTCGGTGACAGCCTGCGGCTGTCCTGCGACGTCTACTACTACAACCTCGGCGCCGCCCTCGGCGTGGCCGAGCGGGCCCAGGAGGAGCGCGGGCAGAAGGTCGACGAGAAGCTCCAGGCCACCGCCCGCCAGTTCGGGTTCGGGCGCCTCCCCGCCCTCGACCTGCCCTATGCCGCCGAGGGCACGGTCCCGACGCGGGAGTGGCGCAAGCGGTTCTGGGAGCAGAACAGGAAGACCTACTGCGCCGGCTCCAGCGAGCTCTACCGGGAGCTGTGCCGCGACGGCTGGCGCTGGCAGGGCGGCGACAACCTGAACATCGCCATCGGCCAGGGCGACCTCCAGGTGTCGCCGCTGCAGCTCGCCCTCGGCTACGGGGCCCTGGCCAACGGCGGCACCGTCTACCGGCCCCACGTCGGCCGGGCGGTGCTCGACCCGGCCACCGGGCGGGTGGTCCGGCCGGTCACGCCCCGGGTCGCCGGGGTCGCCGAGGTCCCCGGCGGCGCCCTCGCCGCCGTCGGCCAGGGGCTGGCCAGCGTGGTCACCGGGGGGACGGCCGCCTCGGCGTTCGCCGGGTTCCCCCTGGACCGGTTCCCGGTGGCCGGCAAGACCGGCACCGCCGACCTGCCGCCCCAGGCGCCGTTCGCCTGGTTCGCCTCCTACGCCCCGGTGGGGGACCCCCGGTACGTGGTCGTGGTCATGGTCGAGCAGGGCGGCCACGGCGGCGAGTCGGCCGCCCCGGTGGCCCGGGCCATCTACCAGAAGCTGTTCGAGCTGCCGGTGACCCCGGTGGCCGCCGGCGCCGACCGGAGCGGCTGATGCAGGAGTCGTGGGGCAGCTACTCGGACCGGGTGTCCCGGCTGGGCTGGGAGGCGGCCAGCGACCGGCCGATGGCCTGGCGCGCCCCCTGGCGGCACCTGGACCCGACGGTGGTGCTGGCCGCGGTGGCCCTGACCGCCCTGGGGCTGCTGGCCATCTATTCCTCGACCTTCGCCGGGCTCCGCGCCCAGGGGCTGCCCGAGGCCTCGATCATGCGTCGCCAGCTGCTCAACCTGGGCCTGGGCGTGGCGGTGATGGTGGTGGCCATGGTGATCGACTACCGCCGCCTCCAGGCCTGGGCCGGGGTGGTGTTCGGGGCCGTGGTGGTGGCCCTGGGGCTGGTCCTGACCCCGCTGGGGTCGGCCACCAACGGCGCCCAGTCCTGGTTCGAGCTCGGCGCCTACCAGGTCCAGCCGTCCGAGTACGCCAAGATCGGGGCCATCATCACCCTGGCCGCGGTGCTCGGGGCCCGGCGGGAGGCCCCCGGGCCGCGCCGGCTGGCCGCCGCGCTGGCGGCGATGGCCCTGGTCTGCGTGGAGATCCTGCTCCAGCCCGACTTCGGGACCTTCATGGTGTTCGTGGCCATCCTGTTCGGGGTCCTGCTGGTCAGCGGGGTGCAGCTGCGCTGGCTGCTGGTCCTGGCGCTCGTCGGGGTGGTCGGCACGGTGGGCATGTTCAAGCTGAACGTGCTCCGCGAGTACCAGAAGGAGCGGCTGACCGCCTTCATCGACCCCGGCGCCGACGACAGTGGACGAGGCTTCACCTACAACTCGAGGCAGGCCCTGATCGCCATCGGCTCGGGCGGCGTCACCGGCAAGGGCTACCTGCGCGGCACCCAGACCAACCTCCAGTACGTCCCCGAGCAGAAGACCGACTTCATCTTCACCGTGATCGGGGAGGAGCTCGGCTTCACCGGCTCCATGGTCCTGCTGTTGCTGCTCGCGCTGCTCCTGTGGCGGGGGCTGCGCATCGCCGCCGTGGCCCGGGACCCCTTCGGCGCCCTCCTGGCCGCCGGGGTGGTGACCATGCTGGCCTTCCAGGCCTTCGTCAACATCGGCATGACCATCGGCATCATGCCCATCACCGGGATCCCGCTGCCGTTCGTCTCCTACGGCGGGTCGTCGCTGATCGCCACCTTCCTGGCCGTGGGCCTGCTGGAGAATGTCCACATGCGCCGGTACCTTTGAGGCCATGGCCAAGCTGATCTACTCGGCGATCATGTCGCTGGACGGCTACATCGCCGACGAGCAGGGCAACTTCGACTGGGCCGCCCCGGACGAGGAGGTGCACCGCTTCGTCAACGACCTCGAGCGCCCGGTCGGCACCTACCTCTACGGCCGCCGGATGTACGAGGTCATGGCCGCCTGGGAGACCATGGGCACGCCCGACCAGCCGCCGGTCACGCTGGACTTCGCCCGGATCTGGCAGGCCGCCGACAAGATCGTCTACTCCAGCACCCTGGATTCCGTCTCCAGCGCCAGGACCAGGATCGAGCGCCGGTTCGACCCCGAGGCGGTCCGCCAGCTCAAGGCCACGACCGGCTCGGACCTCGGCGTCGGCGGTCCCCACCTGGCCGCCCAGGCGATCCGGGCCGGCCTGGTCGACGAGTACCACCTCCTCCTCACCCCCACCGTGGTCGGCGGCGGCAACCAGGCCCTCCCCGACCACGTGCGCCTCGACCTGGACCTGCTGGACGAGCGTCGCTTCGGCGGCGGGGTGGTGTTCCTCCACTACCGGCAGCGGTAGAGGCGCCTCCTCGGCGCCCGGGCGCGGCTGACCCGACCCGAAGGTGCGGTGTCGCCTCGGGCCGCATGCGCGCACCGGCCACGGTGGTGGTCGTTCGAACCCCGATGCGCGCACCGGGCACGGTGGTTACCCCGGGGCGGGGCGTGGCTCACCTCGACCGCCCGGGTGATGGGGCCCCAACCGGGAGGGTAGCCCAACCACCAGCACGCGGCGCCGGGTTGTCCACAGCCCACCGGGGAACGGCGCGCCTGCTTGTCCATACCTGGGTCGCCCGTCGGCGGGTGGGTCTTTGCCGGACCCTGTGGGTTCTGGCAGACTCTTTGGCAGTCTTGCGCCATGCCATCCGGCGGTGCGGCCCGACGGCGTTCTCGTCGCCTCCTGCTGTTCCCGGGGCATCTCATGGCACCCGGCCACGAGCCGTGTGCTGGGCTTGCCCGGAGGGGGGTTCCGGTCGGCGATCGTGGCCGTCCCATCGGTGGCGGAGAAGCCGCCGCTTCTCTTGGAGCGCAGAAGGTTTGCGGTCGCCCGCGACGGCGGCCGTCCGAGCTTGATAGAGGAGCATCGATGGCTTCCCCCGACGAAGCGCGGGTCGACGAGGCTCGCGACCAGTCCCCTGTTTCCGATTCCCCACCCACCTCCACCGGCACGGCGACCAGCAGCGACGAGAGCACTCCAACGGCCCCGCAGCATCGTCCGCGCGGGGCCGCGTCGTTCCCGGGCGGCCCACCCCCGGCGTCCGCCCCACCGACCGACACCCCGGTCGCCCTCCCGCCAACTCCAGCCGAGCCGCCGCCCCCGCCCCAGTTCCGCGTCACCACGGTCGAGACCGCGGGCGCGTCGTTCCCCGGTGGCCCGCCGCCTCCGGCCCCCCCACCCAGCGAGGACCCGCCCGCCCCGGCCAAGGCGGCCGGCACGCGGACCGGGTCGAGCGCGCCGGCCGAGGCCAGCGCCCCGACCGCTGCCTCCGCGCCTGCGGAGGCGCCGGCGCCGGCCGAGACGCCGGAGCGCCCCGACGGCCAGGTGGGGGAGGGCGGCGACGCCGCGCCGGCCGGGGAGCCGGCGACCACCCGGACCGGGGGGCGCCGACGCCGCCGCGGTGGCCGCGGCCGAAGCTCCGGCGACCCGGCCGCCACCTCCGGCGAGGCGGCAGCCGACCCCGCCGCCGGCACCGAGGTCGGCGCCGACCAGGCGAGCGACGCCGACTCCGAGGCCGGGGGCGCCGCCACGACCGGGCTCGGTGGGCCGACGGCCGCCGGGCTCGCTTCTCCTCCAGCCACTGAGGTCCGCGACGCCGCAGCACCCGGCACCGGACGCGGCGAGGCCGGCGCCAAGCAAGCCGAGACCGGCACCGGGCAGGTCGAGACCGGCACCGGGCAGGTCGAGATCGGCACCGGGCAGGACGAGACCGACCCCACACGGGGTGAGACCAGCGCCGGCGGCGTCGGGGGGTCGGCCCGGACCCGGGCGCGGCGGCGGCGGCGGGCGGCGGCCAAGGCCCGCGGCCGGTCGCTGACGGACGAGACCGACCAGCCGGCCGGACCCGGCGGTGACGCCGCCCAGCTGGCCGGCTCCGGCGGCGCCACCGCCCGGGCGGCCGGCGCCGAGACCGCCCCGGAATCCGCCGGGGGCGAGACCACCCGGCCCACCCGGTCGGGCAGGGCCGGCGGGACCGCCGCGGCCGCGACCCTCCCCGATCCCGCCGCCGCGACGCCGGACGACCAGGCCGAGCAGCCGCAGGCGGCGCCCACCCGGACCTCCCGGTCGCGGCGGCGCTCCGGCACCGCCGGCAACGGCGAGGCCCAGCAGGCGCGGACCGCCAACGGCGAGCCGCAGCAGGACAACGGCGACCCGCAGGCCGGCGCCGGCGCCCGCACCGCCGAGCGCGGCTCCGGCCGTGGCCGGCGGCGGGGGAGGGGCGGCCGCTCGGCCGTCGTCGCCACCGCCGACGCGGCCGCGACCGCGCCCGACGCCCCGGCCGAGACCGACAGGACCCAGGGCAAGGAGCAGGCTGGCGGCCGCGGCCGCTCGACCGGCTCCGAGCGCTCGACCCGGCTGGAGACCCGCTCCCGGCGCGAGGGCCCCCGCCAGGCCGACCGCAGCCGCAAGCGCCGCCCCTCGGGCCTGACCGAGGAGCAGAAGCGGATCCTCCGCGAGGAGGGCCCGGACCGGCGCATGATCGTCACCGAGGGCGCCGAGCGCACCCAGATCGGCGTCCTCGAGGGCTCGACCCTGGTCGAGCACTACGTCACCCGCAAGGCCGGCCGCTCCATGGTCGGCAACATCTACCTGGGCCGGGTCCAGAACGTCCTCCCCGGCATGGAGGCCGCCTTCGTCGACATCGGCCGCGGCCGCAACGCCGTGCTGTACGCCGGCGAGGTCAACTACAACGAGGAGGACCTTGACGGCGAGGCGCCCAGGATCGAGAAGGTCCTCAAGGCCGGCCAGCCCGTCCTCGTCCAGGTCACCAAGGACCCGATCGGGGCCAAGGGGGCCCGGCTCACCGCCCAGGTCTCCCTGGCCGGCCGCTACCTGGTCCTCCAGCCCGAGGACAACACCTTCGGCATCTCCCGGCGCCTCCCCGAGGCCGAGCGCTCGCGGCTGCGCGACATCCTCAAGGAGGTGCGGCCCAAGGGCCTCGGCCTGATCGTCCGCACCGCCGCCGAGGGCGCCAGCGCCGACGACCTCCGGGCCGACCTGGCCCGCCTCCAGGCCCGCTGGGAGGCGGTCGAGCGCAAGGCCAAGAAGTCCAGCGCCCCGGCCGTCATCTACTCCGAGCCCGAGCTGGTGGTGCGGGTCATCCGCGACATCTTCTCGCCGGACTTCGTCGAGCTGGTGGTCGACGGCGACGAGCTCTACGCCCGGGTCGAGGAGTACCTGACCGAGGTCGCTCCCGACCTGCTGCCCAAGCTCCACAAGCACCAGGGCAAGCTGCCGGTGTTCGAGCACTACCGGGTGGTCGAGCAGATCCACAAGGCGCTGGAGCGCAAGGTGTGGCTGCCCTCGGGCGGCTCGATCGTGATCGACCGCACC
>DASZON010000411.1:0-6199 GCA_035550755.1 Actinomycetota bacterium
CGCCATCATCGGCGGCGCCGTCATCGCCGTGATCGACAACGGCATGGGCCTGCTCGGCTACAGCGCCGGGATCAAGTTCATCGTCACCGGCCTGGTGCTGCTGATCGCGGCCAGCGTCGACGCCCTGTCGCGCAAGCGGGCACAGGCCACCGGCCGAGCCTAGTCAGGTCAGGAGGACCGGGCGGTCCGCCCACGGTTGCCGCGACCGTGGGCGGACCGCCAAACTCTGCAAATGGCGAGCACCGTGGTGTTTCTGGTCAGGCACGCAAAGGCGGCCGACCGGTACGACTGGACCGGCGGGGACCGCGACCGGCCCCTGATCGACAAGGGCCGCCAGCAGGCGGACCGGCTGGCCGCGGCCCTGCGCCGCGAGCAGCCGGTGCTGGTCGCGGCCAGCCCGTGGCTGCGCTGCCGCCAGACCGCCGCCCCCCTGGCCGCGGCCATGGGGCTCCAGGTCGAGCTGGACGACCGCCTCGGCTACGACGCCCCCGACGTCGCCGGCTGGGTCAAGACGGCCGCCGCCGAGCACCAGGGGCGGACCGTGGTCGGGGTCGGCCACGGCGACCTCATCCCCATGTACCTGCTCCAGGCGGGCCTGCTGAGCGGGTTCCCCAACTTCCGCACCGGCTCGCTGTTCCGGCTCGAGGTCGTCCGGGGGAACGTCGACCGGGTGGAGCTGGTCGACCGCAAGGAGCTGAAGCGCCAGCTCGGGGCCTCCTGAGGAATGCCGAGGCGGCCCCGCCCGGCCCTCCCGTAGGATGAGCGGCCGATGCAGACCAGTGCAAGCACCCCGACCGACCGCGCCGTGCCCGGCGACGGGATCACCCTGCACGCCCGCGACTGGGGCGGCGGCGGGCAGGCGGTGGTGCTGCTCCACGGGCTCGCCTCCAACGCCCGCATCTGGGACGGGGTCGCGCCCCGCCTGGTCGGGGCCGGGCTGCGGGTGGTCGCCGTCGACCTGCGCGGCCATGGCGACTCCGACCAGCCCGGCGACGGCTACGGGTTCGAGACGGTCGGGCGCGACCTGGAGGCGGCCCTGGCCGCCCTCGGGCTGGCCCCGCCCCTGCTGGCCGGCCATTCCTGGGGGGCGAGCGTGGCCCTCCAGTACGCCGCCGGCCGGCCGGGCGCCGTGGCCGGCCTGGCCCTGGTCGATGGCGGCCTGCTGGGCGTGACCGAGTGGGCCGGCACCACCCGCGAGGAGGTCCGGCGGACCATGGCCCCGCCCCGGTTCGCCGTGCCCCTCTCCGACTGGCTGGCCAGGGCGAAGCGGTTCGATGCCGGTGGGTCGGGCGGCCGGCCCTGGGTGCGGGACCACCTGCGCAACGGGGTCGAGGTCGACGACCGGGGCGTGGCCCGCTCGCGGTTCCGCTTCGAGAACCACCTGCAGGTCATCGACGCCATGTACGACCAGTGGCCGCCCGACCTGTACCCGCTGGTCGACTGCCCGGTGCTGCTGTGCCCGGCCGGCGACCCGGGCCCGCCCGGCGCGACCGCCGGGGCCAAGCAGCGCGCGGTCGCCCGCGCCCTCTCGCTGCTCCCATCCGCCTCCGTCACCTGGTTCGAGGACACCATGCACGACATCCCCCTGCAGCGGCCGGCCGAGCTGGCCGCGGAACTGGCCCGCTTCGCCGCCACCCTGGACAAGGAGGTGCCCGGCCGTGGGTGACCTGGTCACACTCGGCGTCATGGGCATCCGCGGCTCATTTTCAGAAGAGGCGGCGCTCGAGTACGCCCGCGACAACAACCTCGGCGACGTCGAGATCGTCGAGCTGCTCAACACCGAGAAGGTGCTGCGGGCGGTGGAGGCGGGCGAGATCGACATCGGCATCTTCGCCCTCGAGAACTCCAACGGCGGGGTCGTCTACGAGAGCGTCTACGCCATGGCCGCCCACCGGTTCCGGGTCATGGACCTGTTCGAGATCGACGTCAACCACACCCTGCTCATCCACCCCAGCCTCCCCGGCCGCGAGGGCATCGAGCGGATCGCCTCCCACCAGCAGGCGATCCGCCAGTGCCGCATGTGGCTGCGCCACCACTTCCCCACCACCCTGGTCACCGAGGAGCCCGACACCGCCGAGGCCGCCCGCATGCTCGCCACCGGCGAGCTCCCTGTCTCCACGGCGGTGATCGCCGCCGAGCGCTGCGCCGAGCTGTTCGGCCTGCGGGTGCTGGAGCGGCGCATCCAGGACCTCAAGTTCAACTTCACCACCTTCGTGGCGGCGGGCCCGGCGAAGCGGTAGGCGTGGGGCGTCTGGTGGACGAAGCGGCGCGGCAGCGGGTGACCATGGCCGTACGGTCCGGGGAGGCGGTGACCGACCCCGCCGACGCCCCGGCCGCGGTCGAGCTGGCCCGCCTCGCCCAGCGCCGCCTCCAGGACCGGGTCCTCCCCAGCGCCCTGCGCATCAGCGCCGGGGTGATGGCCGTGTGGCTGGTCCTGGTCGCCCTCCCGGTGACCCTGGGCAGCGGCGTCCACCCGGCCGCCCTGGCCGCCGGGATCGGCGTCGGGGTGCTGCTGTTCAGCGTCATCCTGCTGCTCGGCCGCCGCCAGCTCCGGCTCGCCCGCCGGGCCGAGCAGCGCAACCTCCGCCTCCTGGAGGACGGCCGCTAGGGGCCCGGGATCAGCCGGACGGGCTGCGCAGGGCGGCGGCCACCTCGGGCCGGGCGAACTCCTCGAAGGCGTAGGCGGCCGCCCGCACCCCGCGGTAGTAGTTGGCCAGCAGCAGCCGCTCGTTGGGGGCGTGGATGCGGTCGGAGGGGAGCATCACCCCGACGTACACGCAGGCCGCCCCGAGGGCGTCGCTCAGGGCCCGCTCCGGCCCCGACCCGCCCTCGCGGTAGAACAGCGGCTCCTTGCCGAACGCCCGGGCCACGGCCTTGGCCGCGGCCCGGTTGCCCGGGTGGTCGAGCGGGGTCAGGGCGGGCTTGACCCCGCCGAAGGAGCGGACCGAGACCTCGACGTGGTCCGGCGCCTGGTCGCGGACCCAGCGCTCGAACAGCGGCTCCAGCCGGGCCGGGTCCTGGTCGGCGACGAGGCGGAACGACACCTTGGCGTGGGCCTCGGCCGGGATGATGGTCTTGGACCCGACCCCGGTGAACCCGCCCCAGATGCCGTTGACGTCGGCCGTGGGCCGGGCCGACATCCGCTCCAGCGGCGAGTAGCCGGCCTCGCCGGGCAGGGCCCCGACCCCGGCGACGGCCTTGAGCCGGTCGGAGTCGAACGGCAGGTCGGCGAAGTTGGCCCGCTCCTCGTCGGTCAGCTCCACCACCTCGTCGTACCAGCCACCGACGGCGATGCGGCCGGTGGCGTCCTTGAGCCCCGACAGCAGGGCGACCAGCTCGGCGACGGCGTTGGGGACCGCGCCCCCGAACGACCCCGAGTGCAGGTCGGCCGGGGCGGTGCGCAGGTCGACCTGGAAGTAGATGAGCCCGCGCATGGCCGTGACCAGCGACGGCACGTCCTCGGCGAACATGCCGGTGTCCGAGACCAGGATCAGGTCGCAGGCGAGCCGGTCGGCGTGCTCGCCGAGGAAGGCGTCGATGGTGGGCGAGCCCGACTCCTCCTCGCCCTCGACGAAGAACTTGATGTTCACCGGCAGACGGCCGTCGGCGGCCAGCAGGTGCCGGATGGCCGAGACCTGGAAGTGGATCTGGCCCTTGTCGTCGGAGGCGCCGCGGGCGTGGAGGCAGCCGTCGCGCACGGTCGGCTCGAACGGCGGGGTCGTCCATTCCTCCAGCGGGTCGGCGGGCTGGACGTCGTGGTGGCCGTAGACGGTGATGGTGGGCGCGTCGGCCCCGGCGCCCAGCCACTCGCCGTACACGGCCGGCTGGCCGCCGTCGACGGCCAGGACCTCGGTGTCGAGGCCGGCCGCCTCCATCAGCCCGGCCAGGTGCTCGGCCGAGCGGCGCACGTCGCCGGCGCGCTCGGGGTCGCTGGACACCGACGGGATGGCGCACCACTCGGACAGCTCGGCCACGAGGGCGTCCGCCTCGGCCTGCACGAAGGCGTCGATGTCGGCCACACGGATCTCCTGGGAAGCGCGCTGAAGTGGACCAAACCGCGACAGGAGGCTACCAGAGGCCTCCGCCGTTGGTCGGGTCGGTGCCGGTCCGTCCGGTTGGCCGTATCCTGCGGTGATGCCCACGACGGTACGGATCGGGATGGTCGGGGCGGGTGCGGTCGCGGCCCGCCACGTGCGGACGCTGCTGGCCATGGACGGGGTCGAGGTGGCCGGGGTCGCCGACCCGGCCCTGGACCGGGCCGCCGAGCTGGCCGAGCTGGCGGGGGCCGCCGCCTACCCCAGCCACATGGAGCTGCTGGCCGCCGAGCGCCTGGACGCCCTCTACGTCTGCGTCCCGCCGTTCGCCCACGGCCCCCCCGAGCTGGCCGCCATCGAGGCCGGCCTGCCGTTCTTCGTCGAGAAGCCGGTCGCCATCGACCAGGCCACCGCCGCCGGGATCGCCGCCGCCCTGGCCGGCCGGCCCCTGGTCACCTGCACCGGCTACCACTGGCGCTGGCTGGACATCTTCGACCGGGCGGCCGACCTGCTGGCCGAGCGCCCGGCCCGCCTGGTCCAGTGCGCCTGGCTCGACAAGGTCCCCCCGCCTCCCTGGTGGCCGCGCCGCGACGGCTCCGGGGGCCAGGTCATCGAGCAGACCACCCACGTCCTGGACACCGCCCGCGCCCTCGCCGGCGAGGTCGCCGAGGTCCACGCCTTCGGGGCCCGGCAGGCCGCCGCCGAGATCCACGACGTGTCGGTGGCCAACCTCCGCTTCGCCTCCGGGGCCGTGGGGACCGTGGTGTCCAGCTGCCTGCTCCCCCGGCTGCAACGGGCCGGGGTGCAGGTGGTCGCGGACGGGCTCTCCCTGGAGCTGTCCGAGACCGAGCTGGTCGTCGAGGCCGGCGGGCGCTGCGACGCCTGGACGGCCGAGGGCAGCGCCCGGCCCCGGCCCGACCGGGACTTCGTCGCCGCCGTGCGCGGGGGCGAGGACCGGGTCAGGGTGCCGTGGCCCGAGGCCTACCGGACCCACCTGCTGGCCTGCGCCATCACCCGGTCGGCGGACGAGGGGCGGGCGCTGCGACTGGAGGCCCGCGATGGCTGACCGCCGGCCGGTGCGGCTGCTGGAGATCGAGCGGCCCGGGGTGGCCCGGCTGGTCGACGACGACGAGCCCGCCCCGGCCGGGGGCCAGTTCCGGCTGGAGACCCTCTACACCGGGCTGTCGGCCGGCACCGAGCTGACCTACTTCAAGGGGACCAACCCCTACCTGCACGCCGCCTGGGACGAGCGGCTGGGGGTGTTCCGTCACGACCGGCCGGCGACCGGGTTCCCGGTGCGGGCGCCCGGCTACATGGAGGTCGGGCGGGTCACCGAGACCAGCGGGGACGCCGTGGCCGTCGGCGACCTGGTCGCCATGGCCTACGGGCACAAGACCGGGCACACTGCCGACCCGGCCAGCGAGCGGTTCGTCGTCCTCCCGCCCGACCTGGATCCGGTGCTCGGCGTCTACGTCGCCCATATGGGGCCGATCTGCGCCAACGGGCTGCTCCACGCCGCCGCCGAGCTCGCCGGCCCGGGGGCGCTGCGGCTGGGGGACGGGGTCAGGGGCCGCAACGTGCTGGTCACCGGGGCCGGGGTGGTCGGGCTGCTGGTCGCCCTCCTGGCCCGCCACCACGGGGCCGCCGAGGTGCTGGTCGCCGACGCCACCCCGGACCGGCTGGCCACAGCGAGGGCCCTCGGCCTTGGGGCGGTCGACGACGCCGAGGGGACCGCCTGGCGGACGGTCAAGGAGCGCTGGCGCCGCGACCCGTCGGACTGCGGCGCCGACGTCGTCTTCCAGTGCCGCGGCCGCACCACCGCCCTGGCCGGGGCCCTGCGCGGCCTCCGGCCTCAGGGGACCGTGATCGACCTCGCCTTCTACCAGGGCGGGGCGCCCGACCTGGCCCTCGGCGAGGAGTTCCACCACAACGGGCTGACCATCCGCTGCGCCCAGATCAGCCGGGTGCCGAGGGGCACGGCCCACCTCTGGGACCGGCGCCGGCTGGCCGCCGAGACGGTCGATCTGCTGCGTGCATCCGGCCCGGCGATGCGCGAGCATCTGGTCACCGACCTGGTCCCGCTGCGCGACGCCCCGGCCCTGCTGGCCGACCTGGCCAGCCGCCGCCGCCACGTGCTCCAGGCGGTGTTCGCCTGCCCGGCGGCG
>DASZON010000412.1:0-10763 GCA_035550755.1 Actinomycetota bacterium
CGGGCCGCCGGGGTGCTGGCGGTCAGCTCCGGCAACCACGGCCAGGCGGTCGCCCTGGCCGCGGCCGAGACCGGCGGCCGGGCGGTGGTGGTGATGCCGGCCGGCGCCAACCCGGCCAAGGTGGCCGCCACCCGGGCCTACGGCGCCGAGGTGGTCATGGAGGGCGTGACCGGCGACAACCGCGAGACCTTCGCCGCCGACCTGGCCGCCGAGCGCGGCCTGCACCTGGTCCACCCCTTCGACGACCACGACGTGATGGCCGGCCAGGGCACGGCCGCCCTGGAGCTGCTGGAGGACGTGCCCGACCTGGACCTGGTGCTGGTCCCGGTGGGTGGGGGCGGGCTGGTCTCGGGGACGGCGGCCGTGGTCAAGGGCCGCTCGCCCGGCACCCGGGTCGTCGGGGTCGAGCCGGCCGCCGCCGCCGACGCCCAGGCGTCCCTGCGGGCCGGGCGGCGCATCCCCCTGCCGGCGGCCCCGGCCACCGTGGCCGACGGGGTCCGCGCCCTGTGCGTCGGCGAGCGCCCCTTCGAGGTCATCCGCCGGCTGGTCGACGACATTGTCACCGTCACCGACGCCGAGCTGCTGGACGCCATGGCCCTGTGCTGGTCGCGGACCAAGCAGCTGATCGAGCCGACCGCCGCCCTCGGCCTGGCCGCCCTGCGCACCGGCGCCGTCCGCGGCACCCGGGTCGGGGTCGTCCTCAGCGGCGGCAACGTCGACGCCGCCCGGCTGGCCGCCTGCCTGGCCCCGCCGGGGTAGCGTGCCCGGCATGGAGCCGACGGCCCCGCCGACCACCGCCGACCAGGCGCCCCCCTGGGCGCGCTGGTTCGTGGGCGGCTTCCTGGCCGTGTTCCTGGTCTGCGGGGTGGCCGGGTTCGAGGCCTGGCCGCTGACCGGGTGGCGGCTGTTCGCCGACGCCCGCCAGGCCCGCCAGCCCGGCTTCCAGGCCGTCACCGTCGACGCCCAGGGCCACGAGACCCCGATCCCGTTCCACGACCTGCCGGCCGGCTACCACGGCGACGTCCAGATCCTCAAGGGCTTTGCCGCCCTGCCCCAGGCCCGCCAGGCTGCCGTCTGCCAGGCCTGGGCCGGGGCCGTGCGCGACCGCGGCGGCGAGGTCGCCGAGATCCGCATCTACCAGACCGTCACCGACGTGTCCCGGCGGGTCGGGGAGCGGGGCGCCCCGCCGCAGCGGACCCTGCGCTTCACCTGCCGCCCGGGAGGTGTCCGGTGAGGCAGCGCCTGGAGGGCTGGCTGTTCGCCCCCGGGGACCCGCGGCGGCTGGCCGCGGTCCGGATCGGGCTGTGCGGCCTGCTGGCCATCCGGCTCTCCCGGGGCGCCTACGCCGAGCTGGCGACCCAGCCGCCGGCCCTGTACCGGCCGGTCTCCTTCCTGCGGCTGCTCGACCGGATGCCGTCGCCCGAGACCGTGGCCGTCCTCCAGGCCCTGGCCCTCGGCGCGGCCGTGCTCGCCTGCGTCGGGCTCCTCACCCGCTTCACCCTGCCCCTGGCCTGGCTGGCCGCCCTGCCCCTGGTGGCGATGACCTCCAGCCTCGGCAAGGTCGTCCACAACGACGTGCTGCTGCTGCTCAGCCTGGTCCCGCTGCTGCCCTCCCCGGCCGGGGCCGCCTGGTCGCTGGACGCCCGCCAGCGGCCGGTGCCCGGCCGCGGGACCGCCTACGGCTGGCCGGTGCGCACGGCCATGGTGGTGGTCGCCGGGGCCTACTTCTTCTCCGGCCTGTCCAAGCTGCTCCACGCCGGCCCGGCCTGGGTGGCCAGCGGCAACCTGCGCTGGGTGCTGTACGCGGCCAGCGACACCCAGCCCGACCCCAACCCGTTCGCCCTGTTCGTGGCCGACCGGCCGGTCCTCGCCCACCTGCTCGCCGCCGCCACCCTGCTCGTCGAGCTGGGGTTCCCGCTGGTGCTGTGGCGGCCCCGGCTGGCCTGGGTGTTCGTGCCGGCCGTGCTCGCCATGCACGCCGGCATCGGGCTGGCCATGCACCTGGACTACTCGATCATGGCCGCGGTCGTGCTGGTCGTGCTGGTCGACTGGCCGGCCCTGGCCGACCGCCTCCAGCCAGCCCGACCCGTCCCCGCCGAGGAGCGACCATGACCGACCAGGCCGACCGGCTCATCGTTGGCGCGCCGGTGTGGACCGGCGACCCGGCCCGCCCCTGGGCCGACGCCGTGGCCGTGCGCGGCGGCCGGGTCGCCGCCACCGGCCCCGAGCCGGAGGTGGCCGCCCTCCGGGGCCCGGCCACCCGGGTCCTGCGCCTGGAGGGCGGCCTGGTCGTGCCCGGGTTCCAGGACGCCCACGTCCACGCCGCCGCCGGCGGCCTGGAGCTTTCCCAGTGCGACCTCCACGGGGTCGAGCCGGAGGCCTACGCGGCCACCGTGGCCCGCTACGCCGCCGAGCGGCCGGGCGAGGCCTGGATCCTCGGCGGCGGCTGGGTGATGGACGCCTTCGGGACCGCCGGCCCGCGCGCCGCCGCCCTGGACGCGGTCGTGGCCGACCGGCCGGTGCTGCTGGAGTCGACCGACGGCCACAGTGCCTGGGTCAACCGCCGCGCCCTGGAGCTGGCCGGGATCACCCGCGCCACCCCCGACCCGCCGCGGGGCCGGATCGAGCGGGACGCCGCCGGGGAGCCGACCGGCACCCTCCACGAGGCGGCCGGGGAGCTGGTCGCCGACCTCGCCCCCGAGCCCGGCCCGGCCGAGTGGGAGGCGGCCATCGAGCGCGGCCAGGCCCACCTGCACCGCCTGGGCATCACCGCCTGGCAGGACGCCGCTGTCGGGCCGGAGATGCTGGCCGCCTACCGGTCCCTGGCCGAGGCGGGCCGGCTCACCGGCCGGGTCGTGGCCGCCCTGCGCTGGCGGCCCACCGACGGTCTGGCCCAGCTGGACGGCCTGGCCGACCGGCGCGAGCGGGGGACCGTCGGCCGGCTGCGGGCCGGGGCGGTCAAGATCTTCGCCGACGGGGTGTTCGAGAACCGGACCGCGGCCATGCTCGCCCCCTACCTGGACGGCGACGGCCGCCCGACCGCCAACACCGGCATCGGTATGCTCGGGGCCGAGGAGCTGGCGGCCGCCGTCACCGCCCTGGACGCCAACCGGTTCGACGTCCACGTCCACGCCATCGGCGACCGGGCGGTGCGCGAGACCCTCGACGCCTTCGAGGCCGCGGCCGCCGCCAACGGCCGCCGCGACGCCCGCCACCAGATCGCCCACCTCCAGTTCGTCCACCCCGACGACCGGCCCCGCTTCCACCGCCTCGGGGTGGTGGCCAACGCCCAGCCGTTCTGGTCGTGCCTCGACGGCTACATGCGGGAGCTGACCCTGCCCTTCCTGGAGCCCGAGCGGGCCGGCTGGCAGTACCCGTGGGCCAGCCTGCGCCGCGCCGGGGCCACCCTGGCCTTCGGCAGCGACTGGACCGTGTCCACCGCCGACCCGCTGGAGGAGATCGAGGTCGCCGTCCACCGGGTCGCCCCCGACGACCGCGACGGCGAGCCGTTCCTGCCCGCCGAGCGGCTCGACCTCCCGGCCGCCCTGGCCGCCTTCACCTCCGGGTCGGCCTACGCCCTGCGCCTGGAGGCCAGCACCGGCGCGGTCACCCCGGGCCGGCTGGCCGACCTGGCCGTGCTCGACCGCGACCCCTTCGACCCGACCGCCGGCCCCATCGGCGACGTCCGGGTGCTGGCCACCCTCGTCGAGGGCGAGCCGGTCCACGCCGACCCGTCCCTCGACCTCGGCGGCTAGCCGGCCGGGGGCACGTTGCGGTTGGCCCGGAACAGGTTGTCGGGGTCCCAGTGCCGCTTGACCTCGGCCAGGCGGTCGTAGTTGGCCCCGTAGGTGGCCCGGACCCGGTCGTCGCCCTCGTCGGCGGCCTGGAAGTTGACGTAGGTGGCGCCGGTCGAGAACGGCCGCAGCCGGGCCCAGCTGTCGCGGATCCACTGTTGGAGCCGCTCGCCGCCGGGGTCGCCGGGCGGCCACATGCCCTTGACCCCGAGGGCATAGCGGGCGTCCCGGTTGCCGACGGCGCCGTCGTCGCCGGCGCGCTCGTTGAGGGCGCCCTCCAGGTGGAGGATGCCGATCTCGCCCGCCGGGACCGGGCAGTCGGCGAACAGCTCCCGGGCGGTGGCCAGCAGGTCGTCGTCCAGGCCGGCCAGGAACTCGGTCTTCCAGTAGTGGTGCAGGCCGGCGGGCTCGGTCTCGTCCAGGTACGACTGGACCTCGGCGTACGGCATGGGTCCGAGCAGGTCGAACACCGGGTCGCCGAGAGCCCGGAGCGGGGCCAGGGCCGCCTCGGCGGTGTTCCCGGGGCCGCTGTGGCACACCGCCATGGCGCAGATCCGCCGGCCCTGCCAGGCCGGCGGCACGAACGGGGCCGGCGGGGCGGTCAGCAGGATCAGCCACACGGCCAGCTCCCGGGGGGCGGTGGCCGTCAGCGCCCGGTAGGCGGCCAGGACCTCGGCCGCCCGCTCGAACGGCCAGGCGATCAGCCCCCCGTGGACCTCGGGGCCGACCGGGTGGAGCTGGAAGGTGAACCGGGTGACCACGCCGAGGTTGCCGCCGCCGCCCCGCAGCCCCCAGAACAGGTCCGGGTGGCGGGACCGGCTGGCCGTGCGGACCTGGCCGTCGGCGCCGACGACCTCGGCCTCGACCAGGTTGTCGACCGTCCAGCCGAACCGGCGGGTCAGGTAGCCGAGGCCTCCGCCAAGGGTGAGGCCGGCCACCCCGACCTCGGAGATGAAGCCGAGCGGGGTGGCCAGGCCGTGGGCCTGGGTGGCCCGGTCGACGTCGGCCAGCCGGCAGCCCGGCCCGACGTGGGCCAGGGCGGCCTCGGGGTCGACGGTGAGCTCGCGCATGCCCGACAGGTCGAGCAGCAGGCCGCCCTCGGCGATGGCGGTCCCGGCGATGTGGTGGCCTCCCCCCTTGACCCCGAGGGGGAGGCCCCGGTCGCGGGCGAAGCCGACCCCGGCCGCCACCCCGGCGGCCGAGCGCGGCTGCAGGACCAGCGCCGGCGTCCGGGTCACCATGCCGTTCCAGAGCCGGACGGCGTCGTCCCAGCCCGGGTCGCCGGGGCGCAGCAGCCGCCCGTCGGCGGCGGCCAGGTCGTCGAGGCTGAGATCGTGGCGGGTCGTGCCCATGGCGTGCTCCTCGGGTCGGCGGCTGCCTGGATGGGCCGACCGTAGGTCGGTGGCGGGGGCGGCACATCGCCGGAACCACCCAACCCGGCCGGCCGGGGCGTGGGTGGTTCCACCCAGCGCCGGCTCAGACCAGCCGGTGCTCGTAGGCCCAGGCGGTGGCGGCGGCCCGCGACGGCACCCCGAGCTTGGTGAGGATGTTGCTGACGTGGCGGTCGACCGTCCGCTCGCTCAGGACCAGCTCGGCGGCGATGGCCCGGTTGGTCCGGCCGGTGGCGACCAGCCGCAGGACCTCGACCTCGCGGGCGGTCAGGCCGCCGGCCGTCCCGTCCAGTCCGCCGTCGGAGGCCAGCGCCTCCACCCGGGCCAGGTCGGGCGCGGCCCCGAGCCGCTGGTAGGCCCAGCGGGCGGCGTCCAGCTCCAGGGCGGCCGAGTCCTGGTCGCCGAGGGCCCGGCAGGCCAGCCCGATGCCCTCCCGGGCCCGGGCCGCCTCGTAGGGCGCCTCCAGCTCCGACCACGCCGTCCAGGCGCCGCGGAGCGCGGCCAGGGCGGCCCGGGGGTCGCCCTCGGCGAGCAGGACCGCGCCCTCGGCGGCGGCGGCGGTGGCCGCCAGCAGCGGCGCCTCCAGGTCGGCGGCGACCCCGGCCAGCTCGCCGGCGGCCGCCCGGGCCGCGGGCACGTCCCCGGCGGCGAGGGCGATCTCCACCTGGGCGGGCAGCAGCCGGGCCCGGGCCACGGGGTCGCCGGCCTCGTCGAGGGCGCGGCGGATGGCGGCCACGGCCGCCGCCGTCTGCCCCTGGGCGAGGCGCAGCAGGGCCAGGCCGGGCTGGGGCTCCCGGCCCCAGCGGCTGGCCTGGCGGTAGGCGGCCTCGGCGTCGGCGGCCTCGCCCCGCAGCCGGTGCAGCTCGCCCTGCTGGTAGGCGGCCGCCCCGGCGGCCGGGTGGCCGGCCGGCTCCAGGAACCGCCCGGCAGCCTGCCGGGTCTCCTCCATGGCGTCGGGCCAGGCGCCGTGCAGGGTCAGCAGCTCGGCCCGGTGCAGCAGGCACTGGCCCCGGTAGGGGACCAGGTCCTGCTGGGCGGCGCACCAGCCGGTGAGCACGGCCGTCCACTGCTGGGCCCGGCGCAGGTCGAACAGCTCCTGGCAGCCCTCGATGACCGTGCAGTAGAGGTCGCCGACCACGATCGGCGACAGCTCGCCGGTCTCCACCGCCACCATCACCTCGTCGAGCAGGGCCACCCCGGCGCCGGTGTCGCCGAGCCGGATCCGGGCCCGGCCGGCGCCGACCCGCCCCAGGGCGGCCACGTCGGGGTCGTGGCGGCGCTCGCCGATGGCGGCGGCCTGCTCGAAGCCGGCCAGGGCGGCGACCGGGTCGCCGGCCATGATCGTCCGGAAGGCGTCCGCCCACAGCAGGAAGCCGTGCTCGGCCAGGTCGGGTGGGCCGTCGGCGAGCACCCGCCTGGCCCTGGCCATCCAGCCGCTGGCGCGGGCCGTCTCGCCCCGCAGGAGCAGCCCGAACCCCAGCCAGATGGCGCAGCGGGCGGCCCGCCTGGGCTCGCCCCGGGCCAGCAGCTCGTGGTGGGCCCTGGCCCAGGCGTCGGCGCTCTCGGCGTCCCGGCCGGTGAGGTAGGCGGCGCTGGCCAGCCGCTCCAGGTCGTCCGGGCCCAGCGGTGCCGCCCGGTCGGCCTCGGCGAGCCCGGCCACGGCGTCCGTCCACGCGTTGGCGGCGAAGGCCGACCGGCCCCGGTGCAGCGCGTCCACCAGCGGCTCCCGGCTCAGCGGCGCATGGCCGGCTGCTCGACCACCAGGGTGCCGGCGTCGGCGTCGAGGGTCGCCGGCACCCCGAGGGGGAGGGTGGCCAGGTGCCTGGCGTGGCCGATGGGCAGCAGGTACAGCACCGGGACCCCGAGCGGCTCCAGATGCTCCTCCAGGACCTGCTCCAGCGACTTGGTCCGGGGCCACTCGGGGCGCTGGTCGCTCCACTCGCAGCGTTCCATCTTGCCGACGGCCACCCCGGCGACCCCGGCCAGCTTGCCGGCCTGGGCGAGCTGGGTGAGCATCCCGTCCACGTACCAGGGGGGGGCGTCGACGTCCTCGAAGAACAGGATCGCCCCCTCCAGCTCGACCTCCCAGGGCGTGCCCATGGTCTGGAGCAGCAGCCACAGGTCGCCGCCGGCCACGGGGCCGGTGGCCCGGCCGCCGCGGATGGGGCGCAGGTAGGCGTCGTCGGGGTCGCCCGGCACCGGCCCGGCGCCGCCGCCGGTCAGCACGGCCAGCAGCCGGTCGCGGGTGAAGTCGCTGGCCTGGGTCCAGCCCATGGTCATCAGGTTTGGGCCGTACAGGGTGGCCAGCCCGGCCCGCTGGCGCAGGGCCACGTGCAGGGCGGTGATGTCGGAGTAGCCGCAGAACGCCTTGGGGTGCTCGGCGATCAGGTCGAAGTCCAGGTGCGGGACCAGCTGCATGGACCCGAACCCGCCGGTCAGGCACTGGACGACATCGACCTCGGGGTCGGCGAACATCGCCTCCAGGTCGCGGGCGCGGCTCTTGGGGTCGCCGGCGACGTAGGCGTCGCGGGCCTCGATGCCGTCGGCCAGCTTCACCCGGTAGCCGCGGGCCTGCCACCACTCGACCCCCCGGAGCAGGTCGGAGCGGTTCTCCCAGGGGCTGGCCGGGGCGGGCACCCCGATGCAGCCACCCTCGGGCAGCGGCCGGCCGAACCTGCTCGCCTCGATCACGCCCGCATCCTCCCACACCGGCCCCGAGGGCAGGTGCGGCCCTGCCTGGTAGCTCCCGAATTGGCTCGGGTGGGGGATTCCTCGGTATGGTGCCGAGCCGGATCACCGGAGCCCTCGAAGGACGGGAGGCGGGTCCGGATGCGGACCAGGGAAGCGGGCGCGGGCCAGCGGGCCGCGGCCACCAGGTCGCGGCGGCGGCGCTGGGGGCTCGCCCTCGGCGCGGTGGCCCTGGCCGTGAGCGCGACCGCGGCCGGCCTGGTCCTGGACGGCGACCCCGGCGACGAGGCCGACCCGGGCCCGGCGGCCAGCCCGGCCGTGCAGCCGGCGCCGACCCTGCCGGTGGCCACGACCACCACCATGGCGCCCCCACCCGAGCTGCCCCGCGGCGGCCGCCGGCTGTTCCCCCGCTACACCGTGGTCGGCTTCTACGGCATGCAGGGCCTGGACGTGCTCGGGGCCGGCCAGCCCGACGTGGTCGCCCAGCGCCTGCTCAAGGTGGCCCGCCCCTATGCCCGGCCGGGCCGGCCGGTGCTGCCGATGTTCGAGCTGATCGCCACCGTGGCCCACCCGTTCCCGACCCCGAGCGGCCTCTACCGGACCCACCAGGAGGACGTCATCGTCCAGCGCTACCTCGAGGCGGTCCGGGGCATCGACGGGGTGCTGGTCCTGGACGTGCAGCCGGGCCGGGACGACTTCGTGGCCTCGCTGCGCCACTGGGAGCCCTACCTGCGCCAGCCGGACGTCGGGGTCGCCATCGACCCCGAGTTCGCGATGGGCCCCGGGCAGGTCCCGGGCACGCACCTGGGCCGCACCGACGCCGCCGCCATCAACCGGGCCTCGGCCTACGTGGCCGGGATCGTGCGCCGCCACCGGCTGCCCGAGAAGCTGTTCATGATCCACCAGTTCCACGACAGCATGATGCGGGACAAGCAGCAGGTCGCCATGCGTCCCGGGCTGGCCATGACCTGGAACGCCGACGGGTACGGGGTCCGCTCGGCCAAGCTCGACGACTACCGGTCCTACACCCGCGACCGGCGCTTCCACCCCGGCCTCAAGCTGTTCTACAAGAACGACGTCGACCTGATGTCGCCCCGCGAGGTCATGCGGCTCAAGCCGGTCCCGCGGGTGGTCAACTACCAGTGACCGGCGACCGCCGCTCGGGCAGGGGCTTGGTCAGCAGCTCATCCACGTAGGCGACGCACTCCTCGACGGCCGCGTCCAGGAGCGCCCTGCCCTTGGCGGCCGTGCCGAGGGTGGCGTCGCCCTGGACCCCGGAGCGGCTGAACGACGACCACCAGGGCATCAGCTTCAGCGGCCCGTCCGACCAGTCGAGCCAGGCGTGCTCGCCCTCGGGGTAGGACCGCTCGTCGACGGCCAGGTCCATGGCCACCGCGCCGGGGTCGATGGCCAGGTAGATGGAGGTCTCCAGCTCGCAGGCGTGGGCCATCCCACCCCGGGTCGACTCGCGCACCCGGGCGATGACCTCGAAGGCGGCCGGGCTGGCCAGGTAGAAGGCGGCCGCGGCCAGGACCTCGGGCCGGTCGACCATGACCAGCCGGGCCGCCGTCTCGACCAGGTTCTGGTTGGAGCCGTGGCCGTTGAGGAACAGCATCCGCCGGAAGCCGTGGTGGGCCAGGGAGCGGCCGACGTCGGTGCAGTAGCGCACGAAGGTGTCCCAGCCGATGGTGATGGCTCCGGGGAAGTCCATGTGGTGGGGGTCGTAGCCGTGGGGGATGGCCGGGAGCAGCACCACCCGGTCGGCCGCCCGGGCGGCCGCCCGCTCGCAGATCTCGGACACGATCCTGAGATCGGTGTCGACCGGCAGGTGGGGGCCGTGGTCCTCCAGGGTGGCCACCGGGACCAGGGCGACCCGCTCCTCGCCGGCCGCCCGCCGCACCTCCGGCCAGGTCAGGCGCTCGTAACGCAACGGTCCCTCGTCAGACCACACCGGCCAGGTCCACCTCCTCGTAGGCGGTGACGCAGGGGCTGCCCGGCGCCACCCACATGCGGCCAAGGTCCAGGTCGCAGATCATCGAGAAGACGATCGCCGACGCCTCGTCGGCCGGGTCGTCGACCCCGTGCTCGCAGATGGTCTCGGGCCCGCCGCCGCCGTGGTCGGCCAGGATCTCCCCGAGGGCGGCCGGGGTCGCCGGGGACCGTTCGGTGACGAGCTCCTCGAGCCGGGCCAGGCGGGCCTGGCTGCCCGGGCTCGGCGCCGGCGCCCGCTCGGCCAGCTCCGGGTCGAGGTAGTGGTTGGTGTGGCCCCCCGGCGAGCCGTTGACGGCGAAGCGGGTGGCGCTGGTCTCGATGTGCATGGCGCTGCCGGTGCCGAAGGCGAAGCTGTGGCCGTAGCCGCCGGCCCGCCCGGGCAGGGTGGCCCGGCGCAGGGCGTCGGCCGGGGAGGAGGCGACCAGGGCGTGGCGCGAGACCAGCACCCGGGGGACGCCGACGGCGTCGTCGTCGGCGACCAGCGACTGGATGGCCTGGGCGACCCGGTACTCATTCATGCCCACCGCCGGCAGGCAGCAGGCGAGCGTGGGGGAGACCAGGGCCGGCCCGTCGTCGGGCAGCTCGACGACCACGGCCACGTGCCCGCTGTCGCCGGCCAGCCACTGCTCGTTGTGGCCGAGCAGGGTGTACCCGGGCCCGGAGACGGTCACGGTCGAGCAGCGCTCCCGCGGTGCGACCGGGCCGCCACGCCCCTCCAGCAGCGGCTCCAGCTCCTCGAAGGCGTTGATGTAGAACAGCTCCCAGAACGACACCCCCGACCCCTCGGCCATCCCGGTGACCAGCTCGACCAGGTCGGGCAGCTCCCGCTCGGCCGCGGCCAGGTAGGGGGCGAGCAGCCCCGGCAGCTCGCCCGCCCCGATCCCGCGCCGGACCAGGT
>DASZON010000413.1:0-2684 GCA_035550755.1 Actinomycetota bacterium
CGCCCTGGCGGGGCGCGGGCCCGGGCTCACCCCCGAGGGCGACGACCTGCTCGCCGCCGTCGCCGGCACCCTGGCCGTCCTCGGCCCGGCGCTCGGCCCGCCCGGCCAGTCCTGGGACCCGCTGCTCGCCGCCCTGCGGCCACCGCCCGGCCGGACGACCGCGCTGTCGGCGACCCTGCTGGCACTGGCCCTGGACCGCCGGCTGCCCGAGCCGGCGGGGCGGCTGCTCGACCTCGGCCCCGGCGGCGACCGGGGCTGGCCGGCGGCGCTGGCGCGGCTGGAACGGCTCGGCCACGGGAGCGGCCGGGCGTACGCGGCCGGCATCGCCGCCACCGCCAGCCTGCTCGCCGCCGGCGCTCCCGCCGGGGGCTAGTCGACCGCCGGGGCCGATCCGTCCTCCGGCAGCCGCGCCAGCGCCGACACCGGTCCGACGTGGCCGAGCTTGTCGGGGTTGACCACCGCCCGGATCGCCTGCACCACGCCGTCGGCGACGCCCAGCTCGATGACGCTGACCACGCGGTCTTCGGCGTCGTAGAGCACGGCCCCCGGCTGGCCGTTCACCCAGGCCAGCCGGATGGAGGCGCCGACGGCCCGGCCCCGGCGGAACAGGCTGACGAGCAGCCGCGTGACCCGCTGCCGCCCGGCCAGCGACCCGACCACCTGGGCCTTGCCGCCGCCGTCCCCGTGGAGCACCACGTCGGGCGCGAGCATGCCGAGCAGCGCGTCCAAGTCGCCGCCGGAGGCGGCCTCGAAGAACCTGCGGGCGAGCTCCTCGCCCTCCGCCCGCCGCGCTGGGGGCGGGGCGAGGTCGCGGGCCTGGCCTCCGGCGGCGATGTGCTGGCGGGCGCGGGCGAAGATCTGGCGGCAGTTCACCTCGGTCTTGCCGGTGATCCTCGCCACCTCCGGGTAGCCGTACCCGAACACCTCGCGCAGCATGAACACCGCCCGCTCCACCGGCGTGAGGGCCTCCAGCAGCACCAGGAACGCCATCGACAGCGAGTCGGCCAGCTCGGCGTGCTCGGCCGGCCCGGGCTCGCCGGCGGGCACGACCACCGGCTCGGGCAGCCAGTCCCCCACATAGGTCTCGCGGCGCACCCGGGCCGACCCCAGGTAGTTGATCCCCAGCCGGGTCACCGCCGTCGTCAGGTACGCCTTCGGATCGGCGACCGTGGTCCCCGCCTGGCGCGCCCGGGTCAGGCCAAGGAACGCGTCCTGCACGATGTCCTCGGCGTCGCCCACCGACCCGGTCATCCCGTAGGCGATGGAGAACAGCAGCGGCCGGTACCCGGTCGCCGCCGTCTCATCCGCCGACCCAGGCACGGAACCCCTCCCGCCAGCTCGCGTACCGCGGCTCCCAGCCCAGCTCCTTGCGTGCCTTCTCGTTCGAGGATCCGCGCCCGCCGGTCATCTGGGCGACGACGAACTCGCCGGCCAGCAGGCGGCCGAGCCAGGCCGGGATGCGCCGCGGCGGCTTCGCGCCCGCGACCTCGGCCAGGTACGGCAGCCACGCCGCGACCGGCGCCGGGTCGCTGTCGACGACGTTGTAGGCGCCGGGCTCGCCGCCCTCGACCGCGGCCAGGGTCGCGGCCGCGGCGTCGGTGATCTCGATGAACGACCAGATCCCGGTGCCGCCGCCGATCACCGGCATCTGCCGCTTGCGCACCGCCTCGACCAGGAGGTCCGAGACGCCCGGCCCGTAGAAGGTGCCGTAGCGCAGCACGATGCCCTCCCGGACCAACAGCGGCACGGTCCTGTCCAGGTGCATGATCGCCGCCACCGTCCGCGCCGCCGACCCGATGGGCCGCGAGTCGAGCGGGTCGTCCTCGGACTTCACCGGGCCGCCGGAACGCTCGTAGACGAAGTTGTGGCCCTGGGCGACCACCCGGCGGGTGCCGGCCCGCGCCGCCGCCGCCAGCAGGTTGTCGGTGCCCCGGGTCCGCAGCTCGTTGGTGGCGGCGAACCCCCGGTCGACGTTGCGGAGGCTCCGCATGTCCGCCAGCGCGGTCATCTGGTGCACGATCACCTCCGGCCTGGCGGCCACGACCGCCGCGACCACCGCCTCGCGGTCGAGCCCGTCGAGGACCAGCGGCGCCGCGCCCGCCTCGCGCAGCCGCCCGACCTTGCCGGGCGTCCTGGTGGTACCGGTGACCTCGTGGCCCGCCGCGACCAGCTCGGGAACCAGGTGGCGTCCCAGTGCCCCGGTCGCTCCCGCAACGAAGACTCGCATGACCGATCCCTTCCGTGTGGTGCTGTCTCCCTCCAAGACAAGGCACCACCCGGAGCTGTGACACGGGCAGGGGCCGCCGGGGTCGGTCAGAAGGGCCGGAAGCGCTCGAAGCCCGGTTCGAGCCGGGAGTCGGGCAGCCGCAGCGCCCGCAGGCGTGGATGCCCGGTCGCCGGGTCCACCGTGCCGCCGGCGAAGGCTCCCGGGAGCTCCCGCCAGCCCAGGTTCACCTCGAAGTAGTGCGCGGCGGTGCGCACCGAGGGCCAGTGGTGGTCGTCGAGCACGATGATCCCGCCCGGCCGGACGATCTTGCCCAGGAAATACAGGTCGACGAAGACCTCGTGGAACCGGTGGCTGCCGTCGACGAAGGCGGCGTCGGCGGTGAGCCCCTCGGCGACGAGCTGCGGCAGCGCCAGCGACGACGGCTGGGTGACCAGCCGGGCGATCGTGTCGAGCCCGG
>DASZON010000414.1:0-3523 GCA_035550755.1 Actinomycetota bacterium
CCGAGCAGGTTGTCCGTCTTGACCTGCACCGACCCGCGGCTCAGGGCGAGGCTGCCCTGGCCGTTGGAGCGGGCCAGGCCCTGGTTCGCGGCCCCGGCCGGGGGCGAGAAGGCGGCCGCGGCCGCGTCGACCAGCCCGGACCCGACGGCCATGGGGTCGTTGGAGGCGGCGTCCCGGGCCGTGGCCTTGAGGACGTGCTTGACCCGGTCGGGGGTGAAGCCGGGGTTGGCCTGGAGGACCAGGGCGGCGACACCGGAGACCACCCCGGTGGCCATGGAGGTGCCGCTGCCGCGCCGGTAGGAGCCGTCGACGTAGTAGGGGAAGGTGGTGTCGATGGTGCTGCCGGGGGCCCGCAGGGAGATGACGTGGGCCCCGGGGGCGGCCACATCCGGCTTGGCCAGCCCCTGGGCGGTCGGCCCGCGGCCCGAGAAGTCGGGCAGCCGATCGTCGCTCACCCCGGTCGTCCCCCGGTCGTCGGTGGCCCCGACGGTGATCACCCAGGGGTCGTCGGCCGGCTTGGTGATGGTCCCGGGGTCGGGGCCCTCGTTGCTGGCCGCCACGACCACGGTCATGCCGGCCGCCCAGGCCCGCTCGACCGCGTAGTTGAGCGGGTCGACCTTCCAGTCCTGCTTGGAGTCGGTGCCCAGGCTGAGGTTGAGGACCCGGATGTTGTAGCGGTCCTTGAACGACACCACCCACTGGATGGCGGCCAGGATGTTGCTGACGTCGGCGGCGCCGTCGGCCCCGGCGGCCTTGACCGACAGGATGCTGGCCTCGGGGGCGACACCCTTCCACTTGCCGCCCGAGCTGGCGCCGTTGCCGGCGACCAGGCCGGCGATGAAGGTGCCGTGGCCGTAGCGGTCGTTGCAGTCCAGCTCACCGGAGAGGTTCTTGCACGGCGTGACCTGGCCGGTGATGTCGTCGCGGACCTGGACCAGCCGGCCGGCCAGGTCGGGCACGCTCGCCACCCCGGTGTCGAGCACGGCCACGGTGACCCCGCGGCCGGTGACGCCGCGCTGCCAGGCGGCGTCGGCCTTGACGACCTTGGGGTAGACCGAGCGGACGGTGCTGGAGCTGGCCGTCCCCTGGACGCGGAGCTTGCCGTCGGGGGTGACCGCCCGGACCCCGGGCAGCCTGGCCAGCTCGCCGGCCACGGCGGCGGGCACGGTGGCCGCGAACCCGCCGACGATCGGCAGGGCCCTGGTCACCCGCCCGCCGAGCCGCCGCACGGCCTCCTCGGGCGCGGCGCCGGCGCCCGCCCGTTCCTGCACGATGACCCGCAAGGACTCGGCCCCACCGGGCCGGGCCGACGCCCCCCGCGGGGCCGAGCTCAACCCCGCCAGCAGCACCAGCGCCGCCAGGGCGGCAACGAGCAGCGCCCGCCCGCGCTGCAGCCCGAACGAACCCACGCTCACTCCATGCCCTCCCCTGGTATCTGAACGCCCGCCCTCACGAGCGACCGGGACATACTGTGCGTTTGGCCTACTCGGCTTAAACATCCTCAAGGAAAGCTACGAGCAACTACGCAGGCAGCTGACAACCGTTCTCGCAGACTCGACGGTTCGCGCATGACGCCGGGCCGCTGTGCCGTAGGCTCTGGCCATGAGCAACCCGAGCGCCGACGGCGCCGCCACCCTCCGCCGCGAGGACCCGCCCCTGGTCACCGGGACGGCGCAGTTCTGCGACGACCTGGCGCCCCCGGGGGCGCTGCACGCCGTGTTCGTGCGGGCGCCGCTGGCCTCGGGCCGGATCCTGTCCATCGACACCGGCTCGGCGGCCGCCATGCCCGGGGTGGCCGGCGTGTTCACCGCCGCCGACCTGGACCTGCCGCCCATGCCGGCCGGCGAGGCCCCCGAGGCCATGGCCCGGCCGGTCCTGGCCGGCGACACGGTGCGGTTCCTGGGCGAGGCGGTGGCGGTGGTGGTGGCCGACACCCGGGCCCAGGCCATGGACGCGGCCGAGGCGGTCGAGGTCGACTACGAGCCGCTCCCGGTGCTCACCGACCCGCTGGCCGCCCTGGCCGCCGACGCCCCGCGGCTGTTCGGCGAGGCCAGCAACCTGGCCAGGGAGCGGCGCTGGCCGGAGCCGTCCCGGGCCCTGGAGGGGGCCGAGGTGGTCGTCCGGGCCCAGTTCGTCAACCAGCGGGTGGCCCCGGCCCCGCTCGAGCCGAACGGGTCGGTGGCCGTCCCCGAGCCGGGCGGCGACGGGCTGGTCCTCTACAGCCCCTGCCAGGCGCCGTTCTGGGTCCGCGACACCGTGGCCGAGGTCCTGGGCATGGAGCCCGAGCGGGTGCGGGTGGTGGTGCCGGCGGTCGGCGGGGCGTTCGGGGCCAGGATCGCCACCTACCCCGAGCACGTGGCGGTGGCCGCCCTGGCCCTCCGGCTCGGCCGCCCGGTGCGCCACGTCGACGGCCGCTCCGAGACCATGCTGGCCATGAGCCACGGCCGCGGCCAGGTCCAGGACGTTGAGGTGGCCGCGACCCGGGACGGGCGCATCACCGGCCTGCGGGCCCGGCTGGTCGCCGACGGCGGCGCCTACCCGGGCGAGGCCACCTCGATGCCGTCCTCGACCCGCTACATGGCCTCGGGCGTCTACCGGATCCCCCGGGTCGAGGTCGCCTGGTCGGTGGTGGCCACCAACACCACCCCGGTGGCCGCCTACCGCGGTGCCGGCCGCCCCGAGGCCACCTCCATGGTCGAGCGGGCGGTCGACCTGCTGGCCGCCCGGCTGCGCCTCGACCCGGCCGAGGTGCGCCGGCGCAACCTGATCCCGGCCCGGGCGTTCCCCTACACCACCGCCACCCGGGCCCGCTACGACTCCGGCGACTACGAGCGGGCCCTTGACCTGGTCCTGGAGGCGGCCGGCTACGACGACCTCCGGGCCGAGCAGGCCCGGCGCCGCGACCGCGGCGAGGTCCGCCAGCTCGGCGTCGGGCTGTCGCTGTACGTCGAGGTCACCGGGTTCGGGTCCGAGTACGGCGAGGTCGAGGTCGGGCCCGGGGGCCGGGTCACGGCCCGGACCGGCGTCTCCCCCCACGGCCAGGGTCACGAGACCGCCTTCGCCCGGCTGGTCGCCGGCGCCCTCGGGGTCGAGCCGGACGACGTGACCGTGGTCCACTCCGACACCGCCGCGCTGCCCCGGGGCGAGGGGACCATGGGGTCGCGCTCGCTCCAGGTCGGCGGCAGCGCCGTCGCCCAGGCGGCCGGCCTGGTCCTGGACAAGGCCCGGGCCCTGGCCGCCCACCTGCTGGAGGCGCCGGCCGAGGACGTGGCCCTGTTCCCGGGCGAGGGCCTCGGGGTGGCCGGGGCGCCCGAGACCGCGCTCGGCTGGGCCGAGCTGGCCGCGGCCGCCGCCGACCCGGCCCGCCGCCCGCCGGGCATGGGCCCCGGCCTGGAGGCGGCCGTCGACTTCGAGCAGGAGCGCAGCACCTTCCCCTTCGGCGCCCACCTGGCGGTGTGCGAGGTCGACACCGAGACCGGCCTGGTCCGGCTGCTGCGCCATGTGGCCGTGGACGACTCGGGGC
>DASZON010000415.1:0-6174 GCA_035550755.1 Actinomycetota bacterium
CAGGGTGCCGGCCAGCACGGCCTGGGGGTCCAGGCCCTGGGTCTGGAAGTTCTGGTCGCTGGTGAGCCAGCTCGAGTAGGGCAGCAGGTAGCCGAACAGCTGGGTCAGCCCCAGCACCACCCCGAGCAGGATCCAGGTCGCCGGCCGCTTGCGCAGCTTGAGCAGCTCGGCGTTGAAGCTGGCGAGCATCGTCATGTCCTCTCCGTCCCGGTCATCTCGAGGAACACCTCTTCGAGGCTGCGCTCCAGGGGACGCAGCTCGGTCAGGGTCACGTCCGCGTCGGCCAGGGCCCGGCTCACCCGGCCGGCCTGCTCGGGCCCGGTCCGCAGCCGGAAGCTGCCGTCGGCCACGGCCACGTTGCCGGCACCGACCAGCCCCTCGAGGGTCTCGCGGGCCTGCTCCAGCGGCTCGGCCCGGACCAGCAGCCCGGCCTGGCCGAGGAGGTCGTCGACCGTGCTCTCGGCCAGCAGGCGGCCGCCCGAGATCACCCCGACCCGGTCGCAGAGCTGCTGCACCTCGCCGAGCAGGTGGGAGGAGAGCAGCACGGTATGGCCGCGCCCGCCCAGGTCGCGGAGCAGGGCCCGCATGTCGCGCATGCCCGCCGGGTCGAGCCCGTTGGTCGGCTCGTCCAGGATCAGCAGCTCCGGGTCCTTGAGGAGCGCGGCCGCGACCCCCAGGCGCTGCTTCATCCCCAGGGAGTAGCCGGCGTACCGGTCGTCGCCCCGGCCGGCCAGGTCGACCGTGTCCAGCGCCCGCTCGACCCGCCGGTCGTCGACGCCGGCGTAGCGGGCGACCACCCGCAGGTTGTCGCGGCCCGACAGGTAGGGGTAGAAGCGGGGCGCCTCGATCAGGACCCCGGTCCGGTGAAGGGCCCGTGGGCTCCCCGGCCGGTCGCCGTGGACACTGGCCGACCCGCCGGTCGGCGTGACCAGCCCGGCCAGCATCCGCAGGGTGGTCGTCTTGCCGGCCCCGTTGGGGCCGAGGAACCCGTACACCTCCCCCCGCCACACCGTCAGGCTGACCCGGTCAACGGCCCTGACCTCGCCGTAGGTCTTGCTCAGCTGTCGTGTCTCCACCAACTGCTCGCCCATCCTCACATCCCATCCGGTCGCGGCATCGCTCACACGATGGTCGTGCTCCCGGTCGCGGCCGTCGTCGGACCGTGGGAGGGTGTGGGCGTGCTCCCTCCGGGGCAGGGACCGGCGGGGCGCCTACCGCGCCGGTGGTAGCCGTCCCGGGGTCAGGGCTTGCGGAGCCGCCAGATGCACTCGGCCGGCCAGCGTCGTGACCAGGCGAGGTCCTCGGCGTCCCGGTAGGTGCTGGTGGCGTCGGCCGGTGGCCTGGGCTCGATCAGGTCCTCGACCACCAGGCCGGCGTCGCGGAACAGCCGGATCCAGGTCCCGTAGGGGAGGTTGAACTCGACCGTCCCGTCCACGTCCTGCAGCCGGTAGAGCCCGAAGTAGTCGTTGACCAGCCGCTCGCCGGCATGCTCGGCGTCCTGCGGGAAGGCGACGTCGTAGATCGGGCTGATGTGGGTGAAGGCGAGCAGGCCGCCGGGACGCAGCAGCCGGGCCGCCTCGGGCACGGCCCGGTAGGGGTCGGCGAACAGGAACGCCCCGTAGTCGGCGAACACGATGTCGAAGCTGGCGTCGCGGAACGGGGTCCGCTCGGCGTCGGCCTGCACCAGCGGGATGGCGACCCCCGTCTCGGACCGGAGACGCAGGGCGTGGGCGAGCTGGCGCTCGGACAGGTCGAACCCGACCGGCCGGGCGCCGTTGCGGGCCAGGGCGGTCGACCACTGGGCGCCGCCGCAGCCGAACTCGAGGATGTCCTTGCCGGCGATCTCCCCGAGCACGCCCAGCTCCGACTCCGGGATGTTCCAGGTGCCCCAGGCCAGCCGCCCGGTGAAGGCCTGGTCCCGGATCTGCGGGGCGTTGCGCCGCTGGTAGTCGTCGGCGTCCTCGTTCCACAGCCGCCGGTTGACGCGGACGTGGGCGCCCTCGCTCACTGGGCCGGCTCCGGTCAGGGGGTGGAGGTGCCGGCCCCGACCCCGCCGCGGGAGTTGGCCGGGGAGCGCAGCACGGCCGAGGCACGGGCCAGGGCGTGCTGGACCAGCTCGATCAGGGTCGTCTTGGCCGACTCCCGGACCCGGGCGTCGCAGGCCACGATGGGGGTGTCCTCGCCGATCACCAGGGCCTCGCGCACGTCCTCGACGGCGTGGGCCAGGACCCCGTCGAAGCAGTTGATGGCGACCACGAACGGCAGCTCGCGCTGCTCGAAGTAGTCGACGGCGGCGAAGCAGGCGTCGAGCCGCCTGGTGTCGACCAGCACCACCGCGCCGATGGCGCCCCGGCACAGGTCGTCCCACATGAACCAGAACCGGTCCTGGCCGGGGGTGCCGAACAGGTACAGGATCAGGTCGCTGTCCAGGGTGATGCGGCCGAAGTCCATGGCCACGGTGGTGGTCGTCTTGCCCTGGATGTGGCTGGTGTCGTCGACGCCGACGCTGGCCGTGGTCATGGCCGCCTCGGTGGTCAGCGGGATGATCTCGGAGACCGCGCCGACGAAGGTCGTCTTGCCGACACCGAAGCCGCCGGCGATGACGATCTTGACCGGGGTCGGCGCCCTCGACTCCCCGCCCGGGGAGCCAGATCTATATTGTCCGGAGTCCATAGAGCACCCTCTCGAGAAGTGCGAGGTCGGGGCGGTCGCCGACGCTGGCGGGCCGGTGCACGGTGACCAGCCCTTCCTCGGCCATGTCGCCGACGAGCACGCGGGCGACGCCGAGGGGCAGGTCCAGCCGTGCGGAGATCTCCGCAATGGAGAGAATGTCCCTGCAGAGCAGGGCGATCGACCGCCGTTCGAGGCTCAGGGTCAACGACGTCTCACCCAGCGAGGTGGTGGAGACCAGCGTCTCCAGCTCGAGGTCGTCGTGGGCGGGGCGGGTGCGCCCGCCGGTCATCGCATAGGGTCGGACCAGCCGACCCGGCTCCTGCCGGTTCTCCTGCCGGTCCTCGGTGCTCATCGGTGGTTCCCCCAGCCCCAGCCGTCCTCATCGTGGCAGCGCCGCTTGCAGCTCGGCCCGGAGGGCGGGCGTGAGCACGTCCCCTGTACGGGCCACCAGCAGTGCCATCTCATAGCCGACCAGGCCAATATCACAGGATGGCGAGGCTAGCACGGCCAGGCACGAGCCATCGCTGACCGACATCACGAACAGGAAGCCCTTCTCCATCTCCACGATCGTCTGGTTCACCACGCCCGCGTCGAAGCACCGGGCCGCGCCCTGGGTCAGGCTGGCCAGTCCGGAGGCGACGGCGGCGAGCTGGTCGGCTCTGGCTCGGTCGAGGCGCTCGGAGACGGCCATGAGGAGCCCGTCGGCCGAGACCACGATCGCGTGCGCCACCCCTGGAACGCTCCTGGCGAAGTTGGAGACGAGCCAGTTGAGGTTCTGCGCTTCCCTACTGAGTTGCGTCATCGTCGTCGCTCCTCGAGGACGAATGGGCGTCGCCGCCTCTGTCGGCATCTTCGCCTGCTGCCATCATCCGGCCGCGCTCGAGGCCCGAACGGTAGCTCGACAGCATGCTCCTGACCGCATCCGGGGATCGGGCCGCGGATGGGGACGGCGAGGGGGTGCTGGCGGGCGGCGGGCTGGCGGCGGTTGCCGCGGTCCGCGCGGCGACCATCCCGGGGGCGAGGTTCGCCCGGGGAACCCTGCGGGGGAGGCCGGCCTTGGTCGTCTGGACCGAGGCCGCCTGGAGTGGTGCCGGGGCCATCCCGTCCGGGGTGGCGGCACCGGGCTGCGTGCCGGCCGGGGCGGGCTCGGGCGCCCAGGGCTCGGGGGCGCGGGCCGCGGCGGCCCGGCTGGCGGCGACCCGGTCCGCGCGGTCGGCCCGCCGGCCGGCCCGGCTGGGCAGGGGCGACCCGGTGGCCGGCGGCTGGCCGGCGCCCGCCGGGGTGGCGGGCATGAACGGCTTGGCCCCACCCGGCGGCGGCCCCGACGCTCCCGGCGTCCGGGTCGGCAGCGGCCCCGGCCGGGTCCTGGCCCCGTCGCCCCGGGCCCGGCCCGTCCGGGCGGTCGGGCCGGGCGGCGCCTCGGCCTTGGCCGCCTGGGGCTTCCTCGCGGGCTCGGCGGCCGTCTCGGGCTCCGCCGGCACGGGCTCCGGCTCCGGTTCCGCCGGCGCCTCGGCCGGCACCGCCTCGGTCCCGGGCGGCGCGCCGGACCCGGCCCCGGCTGCCTCGGCCTCGGCGCTGGCCTTGGCCGCCTCGGCCCGGGCGGCCTCCATGCGGGCCGTCTCGACCCGCATCGCCTCGGCGCGCAGGGCCTCGGCCCTGGCCTCGTCGGTCCGGGCGGCGCCGGCACCGACGTGGGTGCCGGCGCCGTTCCCGGTGGGCTCGGCGGCCCGGCCGTTGGGCTGCTGGGCGGCGTGGCGCCGCAGCGGCAGGTGGTCGCCGCGGGCCCCGTCCTCGAACCAGTCCGAGCGGGCGGCCTCGAAGATCGGCAGGTGCTCGCCGTCGTTCTCCTCGGCCACGGGCTCGGCCGGCCTGGCCGAGACGACCAGCTCGGCCGGGCCGCGACGGCTCGGCGGCGCCTCCAGCGCCTCGGGCATCGGGGCCCGCACCGCCACCGTCGGCGGCAGCAGGACCAGGGCGGTGATCCCCCCGTACCAGGAGTGGCGGAGCTGGACCTTGATGTTGTAGCGCTGGGCCAGCCGGGCGACCACGTACAGTCCCAGCATCCGCGACAGGGCGAAGTCGATCATCGGCGGGTTGGCCAGCCGCTCGTTGGCCTCGACGAGCTCGTCGTCGCTCATCCCAAGGCCGCGGTCCTCGATCTCCAGCACGTAGCCGTTGCTCACCGCCTGGCCGGCCACCTGCACCTTGGTCCCCGGCGGCGAGAACGAGGTGGCGTTCTCGATCAGCTCGGCCAGCAGGTGGACGACGTCGCTGACCGCCTGGCCGGCCACGCCGATGTCGTCGATCGGCAGCAGCTCGACCCGGTTGTAGTCCTCGACCTCGGCGAGGGCGGCCCGGACCACGTCGACCAGGGTGACCGGCTGGCTCCAGCGCCGGGCCGGCTCGGCCCCGGACAGCACGATCAGGTCCTCGGAGTTGCGGCGCATGCGGGTCGCCAGGTGGTCGAGCTTGAACAGGTTGTCGAGGGCGTCGGGGTCGGCCTCGGTGCGCTCCAGGTCGTCGATCAGCTCCAGCTGGCGGTCGATCAGGCTCTGGCTGCGCCGGGCCAGGTTGAGGAACATGTCGCCGATCGACTTGCGCAGGGCGGCCTGCTCGGTGGCGACCTGGATGGCCACCCGGTGGACCGAGTTGAAGGCCGCCGACACCTGGCCGATCTCGTCCTTGGACCGCACCGGGACCGGTTCCGGGACGACGTCGAGCTTGCGCGGGTCGCTGGTCTGCTGGAGCTTGTCGACCAGGCCGGGCAGCCGCTCCTCGGCGACCTCGTTGGCGCTGCGGGTGAGGGTCCGCAGCGGGCCGACGATGGAGCGGACCAGCCACAGCGAGAGCCCGACCGTGATCCACAGGACGATGGTCAGGATCACGGTGTAGAGCAGGGCCTCGCGGCTGGCCGAGGACTGCGCCGCCCGGCTGGCCGCGGCGACGTCCTCGGCGATGGAGCTCTCGACCCCGCGGAGCAGGTCGACCCTGGCCGTCGAGCGCTCGTACCACTCCGCCGGGCTGAAGTCGACATTGCTGCTGGCGTCCCCGGTGAGGAGGGCGTTGCGGAGGAAGTTGCGCAGCTCGTTGACCTTGAGCACGTCGGGGTTGCTCTGGATGGTCTCCAGCCGGGAGCTCTGGTCGCCGGTGGAGGTGGTGTTGAACTGGGCTCGCCAGGTGTCCTGGGCGCCGAGGCTGGTCGCGAACCGCTGGAACTGGCCGGGGGCGAACCCGCCGGTCGAGGCGGCCGCGTAGACCAGGCCGCGCTCCTGGCTGGCGGCCTCCTTGAAGCGGCCGAGGGCGACGAAGGTGGCGATGTTGCGGATCAGGTTCCGGTCGTTGGTCTGGCCGCCGAGCTCTGACTCGGCCGCGAGCAGGTTCGCGATCATGCTGGAGTAGAGGTCGAGCGTCCGCTCCACCGTCAGGGCCGGATCGCCCTCGATGCGCCGGCGCTCGGCGTCGAGCCGGTCGAACTGCCGCACCGAGGTGTCGACCCGCCGT
>DASZON010000416.1:0-4673 GCA_035550755.1 Actinomycetota bacterium
CGGAGCTTGCGCCGCCCGAAGTAGTCCTCTCCGGCCTCCTGGTAGCTCACCGATCCGACTTTGCGTCGCTCTTGAGCCACGCCACAACCCCCTTCTCCTCGGGAAGTTGTCTGACAGATCCTCAGAGATTGGCCACGCTGCCCGGATCGTAAGGGCGAGGTTGGACCGAGTCAAGCTCCTTGACCCTGGCTGAGTTGTCTGACGTATACTCCTCGCCAGCATGGAGAGGCCACCGCGGAGCACCCGCGCCCGTCCGCGGCTGCGCTCGGTCTCGGTCCAGGACGAGCTCAAGCAGCGCATCGACCGGGGGGAGCTCGCGGCCGGGGCCCGACTGCCCTCCGAGCTCGAGCTCGCCGCCGAGCTCCAGGTGTCCCGGGCCACCCTGCGCGAGGCCCTGCGGGCCATGGAGCTGGAGGGGCTGCTGCGGCGGCGCCAGGGGTCGGGCACCTTCGTGGCCGAGCACCCCCGCATGGCCAGCAGCCTGGACGTGAACTTCGGGGTCACCGACGCCATCCGGGCCGCCGGCATGACCGCCGGGATCGCCCAGGCGCGCCACTGGGTCGAGCCGGCCCCGGCCGGCGAGGCCGCCCTGCTGGAGCTCGAGCCAGGCCAGGACGTGCTGGTGATCGAGCGGGTCCGCACCGCCGGGGGCAAGCCGGTGGTGCTGTCGCGCGACCTCGTGCCCAACCGGCTGGTCGGGGGGAACGACGCGGCCGTCCAGGGGATGCTGGAACGTTCCATCTACGACGTGCTGGAACGAGACCTCGGCATCGTCATCTCCCACGGCGTGGCCAGGTTCCGGCCGGTGCGGGCCGGCCACGCCGTCGCCGCCCGCCTCGGCGTCCCCAGGGGCGAGCTCCTGCTCTACCTCTGGCAGGTGGACTACGCCGAGGAGGGGACGCCGGTGGTCTCCTCCCACGAGTTCCACCTGGCCGACGCCTTCGACTTCACGGTGGTCCGGCGGGGCCCCGGAAGGAGGTTCACGTGACCGGACAGGCCGCGACCACGCAGGTGGGCACCGCCATGCGCCTCAAGCGGGTGATCGACCCGGCCGGGGTGTCGGTCATCTGCGCCCTCGACCACGGCATGACCTCGCCCACGTTCCTGGAGCCGCTGGCCGACATCGCCGGCCGCACCGGCGAGGTGGTGGCCGGCGGGGCCAACGTCATCATGATGTCCAAGGGCATGATCCGCCTTGCCCAGCCGGCGTTCTCGCCGACCACCTCGCTGGCCCTGCTGCTGTCGGCCTCGGCCAACCCGGGCGACCCGCAGCCCGAGATCGTCCAGATCGCCCAGGTCGAGGAGGCCCTGCGCCTCGGCGCGGACGCCGTGGTGCTGTTCACCGCCCTGGGCGGGCCGACCGAGGCCGGGATGCTCCGGATCCTGGCCGGGGTCGGCGCCGAGTGCGCCGCCCTGGGGATGCCGCTGATCGCCGAGGCCGAGTTCCCGACCACCTACGCCGCCGTCGAGCAGCTCAAGGAGCAGTACGGCTTCGAGTACCTGCGGCGCAACGTGCGCCTCTGCGCCGAGCTGGGAGCCGACATCGTCAAGACCAACTGGCCGGGCGACGGCGAGCTGTTCGCCCGGCTGGTCGAGGCCGCCGCCGGCATCCCCCTGGTCCTGGCCGGGGGCTCCCGGGTCTCCGACCGGGAGCTGCTCCAGCGGATGGAGGCGGCCACCGCCGCCGGGGGCATCGGCTGCTCGGTCGGCCGCAACATCTTCATGCACCGCGACCCCCTGGCGATCACCCGGGCCCTGTCGCGGGTGATCCGGGAGCGGTGGAGCGCCGACAAGGCCTACGACGAGCTCCAGGAGACGGCCCCGGAGGGGGCGGCCCGATGAGGGCCGCCTTCATGACCGGCCAGAACCGCGTCGAGCTGCGCGAGGCCGAGGAGCCGGCCCTCGACCCGGCCGGGGCCCTGCTCCGGGTGGAGGCCTGCGGGATCTGCGGCACCGACGCCCGCACCTTCTTCAACGGCGACCCCCGCGCCCCGGCCCCCTGGGTGCTCGGGCACGAGCCGGTGGGGGTGCTGGAGCGGGTCGGGCCCGACGCCGCCCTCCCGCCCGGGGTCGAGCCCGGCGGGCGGGTGTTCCTGGGCTCGATCCTCACCTGCGGTCAGTGCCGGCAGTGCCTCGACGGTCGCCAGAACCTGTGCGAGCACCACCTGCTGTACGGCTACGACCCGTTCCCGGGCGCCTACGCCGAGCTGGCCGCCGTGCCCCCGATCGCGGTCAAGAACCTCATCCCCCTGCCCCCCGACCTGCCCTCGGAGCTGGCCACGGTGGTCGACCCGTTCGCCTGCGCCCTCAACGGGATCGAGGTCCTGGAGGTCGGCCTCGGCGACACCGTGCTGATCCTCGGCGCGGGACCGATCGGCTGCTGGCAGGCGGTGATGGCCCGCGACCGCGGGGCGGGCACGGTGTTCCTCAGCGACGTCAGCCGCCAGCGCCTCGACCTGGCCCTTGGCGCCGTCGGCGGGTTCGTGGACGACGCCTGGGTCGCCGGCACCGACACCGGCCCGGCCGAGGTGCTGGAGCGGACCGGCGGGGCCGGGGCCGACCGGATCAGCGTGGCCGCCCCCTCAACGCAGGCCCAGCAGGCGGCCCTGGAGATGGCGGCCAAGCGGGCCCGGGTCGTCTACTTCGCCGGCCTGCCCAAGCACGACCCGGTGAGCCCGCTCGACATGAACCAGCTCCACTACAAGGAGCTGGCCATCCTCGGGGCCTACGGGGCCACCACCCGCCAGTACCGGATCACCATGGAGTACCTGAACCGGCGGCGGAAGGAGCTGGCCCCGGTGGTCACCCACCAGTTCCCCCTCGACCGGATCGGCGAGGCGTTCGAGACCATCCGCTCCGGCACCGGGCTGAAGATGGTCGTGGTCCCGTGACCGGGCCCTATGTGATCGGCTGTGACGTCGGCAGCCAGGGCACCAACGCCGCCCTGTACGCCGCCGACGGCCGCCTGGTCGCCTCGGCGTACGTGCCCTATGACGTCTCCTTCCCCCATCCGAGCTGGGCCGAGCAGGACCCACGGCTGTGGACGGCCGCCCTGCACACCAGCATCGCCCGGCTGCTGGCCGCGGTCCCCGAGGGGCCGTCGGCGGTCAAGGGGCTGTCGTTCGGGTCCCAGCTGGACGGGATGGTGGTCTGCGACGCCGCCGGGGAGCCGCTGCGCCCGGCCATGATCTGGATGGACCGGCGGGCCGAGCCCCAGGCCGCGGCCGTGGCCGGGAAGCTGTCGCCGGCCGACTTCTACCACCACACCGGGGCCAACCTGGACTCCTCCCACGCCGTGTTCAAGGCCCTGTGGGTCCGGGACAGCGAGCCCGAGGTGTTCGCGCGGGCCGTCCACCTCATGCCGCCCGGGTCGTACGTGCTCCGGGAGGCGGCCGGGGTGCTGGCCGTCGACTGGTCCAACGCCTCCTCCCTGGCCCTGCTCGACCCCCGCACCCGGACCTGGTCCGACCCGGTGGTCGACGCCGTCGGCATCGACACCGGCATGCTCCCCGAGCTGGCCGCCGGCACCCAGCCGGTGGGGACGGTGACCCCGGCCTTCGCCGAGCGGACCGGCCTCGATCCCGGGACCGTGGTCGTGGTCGGCTGCGGGGACGAGATGGCGGCGACCCTCGGGGCCGGGGTGTTCGCCCCCGGCGAGGTGTGCGACGTCGCCGGCACGGCCGAGCCGGTCTGCGCCGCCGCCGCCGAGCCCGGCGAGGACCCGGCCATGCTGGTCGAGTGCCACCCCCACGCCGACCCCGACGTCTGGCTGCTGGAGAACCCGGGGTTCGTGTCCGGGGGCAACTTCCGCTGGTGGCGGGACCAGTTCGCCCCCCTGGAGCGCGACGCCGAGGCCCGCGGGCAGGGCGACGCCTACGACCTGCTGACCGGCCCGGCGGCCCGGGTGCCGCCGGGGGCCGAGGGGCTGGTGTTCCTGCCCTGCATGCAGGGGGCCATGGCCCCGGAGTGGAACGGGGCCGCCCGCGGGGTCTTCTACGGGCTCACCCTGGCCCACACCCGGGCCCACATGACCAGGGCGGTGCTGGAGGGCAGCGCCTATGCCCTGCGCGACATCCTCGAGGGCATGGGCGCGGCCGGCCTCGACGTCCGGCGCCTCACCATCGTCGGCGGCGGAGCCAAGGGGCCCCTGTGGCGCCAGATCAAGGCCGACGTCACCGGCCTGCCGGTGCGGGTCCCGACCAGTGTCGAGACCACCGCCACCGGGGCGGCCGTGCTGGCCGCGGTCGGCTCCGGGGTCCACAGCGGCGTGGCCGACGCCGTCGCCGCCTTCGTCACCTACGAGCCCGACGAGCACCTCCCGGACCCCGGGCGCCAGCAGGCCTACAGCGAGGCCTACCGCCGCTACCGCGACGTCTACTACGCCCTCAAGCCGGTGTTCGGGCGGGAGGCGGCGGCCAGCTAGCCGTCCGCGGGCGGGCCGGGCTCGCGGGCGGCGCGCCAGCGGGCGACCACCCGCTCGGCGTCGAACGGGGCCAGGTTCAGCGGGGGACCGGAGGCGGCCTTGCGGTTGCCCTCGGCGATCTTGGCGTTGATCGCGGCGACGACGGCCCGGACCTCGTCCTCGGAGCCGGCCCGGGCGGCGGCCGCCAGGGCCTGCTCGGCCTCCTTGCGCAGGGCGATCGTGGGCGGCAGGGAGGCCAGCTCCTCGTCGC
>DASZON010000417.1:0-14650 GCA_035550755.1 Actinomycetota bacterium
GGTAGTCGTCGTCGACGGCGGCGTTGAGGATGGTCCCCAGTAGCGACAGGTAGGTGTTCACCGTCCGGGCCGTGAGACCCTCAGCAACCATGGCCGCCTTCCACTTCCCGATGGTGCTCGGGTCGAGCTCGCTGAGTGGGATGTCCCCGAAGGTCGGCAGGATCCGCTTCTCCACCTTCTTGCGGGTGCCGTATTCCGATGCTGGGTGCTGGTCCTTCCAGGCTGGCCACCACCTGGTGGTGACGTACTCGCCGACCAGGGTCCGGGCCTTGACCGGATCCGGCTCGGTCGGGTGGGGGAGTGGCTGGTGGCCGGCGCGCTCGATCACCCGCCGCTCGGCCTCGGCCCGGCGCAGGGTGGGGAAGATCCCGGCCGAGCGCTGGCGGGGGCCGTCCTGGTAGCGCACCTGGTAGCGCTCATGCGGGTGGCGTGGGGAGGGTGGGACAATCGCGATCCAGGCCATTACCATGCCTCCGTGTCGCAGGTCACCGGATGACTTGCGACCCGCACTCCGGATGAGTTCCTACTGAGTTCCGGATGAGGAGGCCCCAGAGAACATCGCTATGCTGACGCAGGACTCACAGAAACCGAGTCCTACCAGCGGAAACACTCCACACGGGCGTGTAGCTCAGCTGGCCAGAGCGCGTCGCTTACAACGACGAGGTCACAGGTTCGAGCCCTGTCACGCCCACCACCCACCACGTGCGCCTAGTCGGCGGCCCGGCGGGCGGCTTCGAACGGCAGCCGGTCGAAGATGAACCGGTTGTAGACGATCTTCCCGTCGCGGACGGTGAGGCATTCGGCGCCCGGGCCGCTGGCGACTGGCGGGGTGCGGGTGTCGTACACCAGCACCGCCTTGGTCTCGTCGCCGAACGCGGCCAACAGTTCGGTGCTGATGAGCATCTGGGCGAACGGGCCGAGGAACTGGCGATACGCCTGGACGCCTTCGATGCGGCCAGCGGGGGCGTCGCAGACGACGTCGTCGGCGAGGTGGCCCAGCGCGGCGGCGACGTCCTTGCTGGTCCACGCCTGGTAGTAGGCGAGCGCGACCTGCAGGGCGAGGCTCGAGCTGTCGCTCATGACGGGGTCCTTTCCGTGACGAGGAGCTGGTCGCATGAAGCCGTCGTCCTCCACGCCACCATCATGGGACTACGGTGGCATCACCGTGCCCAGAACCGACACCGAGGAAGGGCAGCGTATGAGCACCACGCAGGACTACCAGTCGGCGGAGCGGCTGCTCCGCCGGCCCGCCCGCCCTGGCGAGCTCGTCATCGGCGACAAGGTCAGGCCGCAGTGGATCGACGGCGGCACCCGTCTCTGGTACGCGGTGAGCAATGGCACCGGAAGGCGGTTCGTGCTGGTCGACCCGGCGACGGGCACGCGCGAGCCGGCCTTCGACCATGCCCGGCTCGCCGCCGCGCTGGCTGCCGTCTCCGGGCAACAGGTCGACCCTGACGCCTTGCCGTTCATGGCCATCGAGCTGGCCGGGAACGCCGTGGAGTTCGACGCGTTCGGTGAGCATTGGCGCTGCCGCCTGGACAGCTACGCCTGCGAGCGGGCCGAGCCCACGCCGCCGGGCAACCCGCTCGAGGTGCCGTCACCCGACCGGAAGGTCGCGGTGTCCCGCCGGGGGCACGACCTGTGGGCGCGGTCGCTGGCCGACGGCCGCGAGTGGGCGCTGACCACCGACGGCGAGCCCGACCACCAGTACGGCTCCGGCCCGGACTCGACGAGCAATGGCACCCTGCTGCGCAAGTTCGGCCTGCCGCACCTGCCCCCCGCGGTGGCCTGGTCGCCCGACTCGACCAAGCTGCTGACGCATCGGACCGACGAGCGCGGCGTCCGCCAGACCCACCTGGTGGAGGCAAGGCCCGCCGACGGCGGCGCGCCCCTCCTGCGCACCCAGCGGTACGCCTACCCCGGGGACGAGCACCTGCCGCAGGCCCAGCTAGTGGTGCTGGACGTCGCCGAGGGCACGGTGGTCCGCGCGCAGGCCGAGCCGCTGCGCATGCCGCAGTCGTCGCCGATCATGAGCACGTGGGCGTGGTGGGCTCCGGACGGCTCGGCGGTGTACTACCTCAGCCAGCCCCGGGACCTGCGCACGCTCACCCTGCATCGGCTGGACCCGGCCACCGGCGAGGTCACAGGAGTGCTCAGCGAGACCGGGGCCACCCGTGTGGAGCCCAACCAGTGGATGAACGAGCCGCCGATCGTGCGGGTGCTGGCCGATGAGGTGCTGTGGTACTCGCAGCGGGACGGCTGGGGCCACCTGTACCGGTATGACCTGCGCACCGGCGCGCTGGCTGGGCAGGTCACCTCCGGGCCGTGGGCGGTGCGGCAGATCCTCCACGTCGACGAGGCCGAACGGGTGGTGTACTTCACCGCCTCCGGGCTGGTCGACGAGGATCCGTACCGGCGCACGGTGTGCCGGGTCGGTCTGGACGGCTCCGGCTTCTTCAAGGTCACCGACGACGAGTTGGACCATGTCGTCACCACGTCCGGCAACCAGGAATGCTTCATCGACTCCGCGTCCAGTGTCGACACCCCGCCGGTGACGACGGTCCGCGACTGGTCCGGGCGGGTGCTGGTCGAGCTGGAGCGGGCCGACATCACCAAGCTCGCCGCCACCGGCTGGACGCCGCCGGAACGGTTCCGCGTCAAGGCGGCCGACGGGGAGACGGACATCTACGGGGTGCTGTACCGGCCGCGGGGGTTCGACCCCGCCCAGCGCTACCCGGTGGTGGACACCCTCTACCCCGGCCCGCAGGTCGACCGGGTCGCTCCGGGCTTCGACCCCGGCGGGATGGGCCTCGACGCGGAACCCATCGCGGCGCTGGGCTTCGTGGTGGTCGCGGTGGATGGGCGAGGCACCCCAGGGCGGAGCAAGTCCTTCCACGACGCCTCCTACGGCCATCTGGCCGACGCGGGCTGCCTGGCCGACCATGTCGCGGCGCTGCGGCAGTTGGCCCAGACCCGGCCGTGGATGGACCTGGACCGGGTAGGCGCGTTCGGCCACTCCGGAGGCGGGTTCGCCACCGCGCGGGCGATGCTGGACTTCCCCGAGGTGTACAAGGCGGGCGTCGCCCTCTCCGGCCCGCACGACGCCCGCTACTTCAACCTGGGCTTCGTCGAGGCCTACGACGGCGCCGACAACCCCGAGGCCTGGGCCCGTGCCTCCAACGTGGACATCGCCGACCGGTTGGCGGGCAAGCTGCTGCTCATCCACGGCGAGATGGACGACCAGGTCCATCCTGACCACACGCTGCGGCTGGCCGACCGGCTCGTCGCCGCCGACAAGGACTTCGAGCTGCTGATCGTGCCCGGGGCCGAGCACACGTACATCGACTGCCTGGCCTACGTCCGCAAGCGCTGCTGGGATTTCCTGGTGCGCGAGCTGATGGGGACGCAGCCACCCGCCTACCGCCCCGCACCCATCGCGATCGACCCCACGTTGCTCGGCGAGCTGTTCGCCTGAGCGCGACACCCAGGGACGATGCCGCCGGGGCGTACCGAGGGCCGCGAGGGCTCAGCGGTCACCCGGGTCGGCGTCGGTGGGCTTGGTGGCCTTGATGATGGCCGAGTGCAGCCCGTCGCCCACCTGGTGGGTGTAGTCCACCGAGACCTGCTGGAACCCGGCGGCGGCGAGCCCGGCCTCGTACTCGGTCCTGGACAGGGCGCCGGCGATGCAGCCGACCCAGGCACCCCGCTCGGCCCGCTCGGCGGCCGACAGCTGGTCCTCGGCGACCACGTCGGTGATGCCGATCCGGCCGCCGGGCTTGAGGACGCGGAAGGTCTCGGCGAACACCGCCGGCTTGTCGGGCGAGAGGTTGACCACGCAGTTGGAGATGACCACATCGACGGTGCGGGCGGGCAGGGGGATGGCCTCGATCTCGCCCTTGAGGAACTCGACGTTCCCAGCGCCGGCCGCAGCGGCGTTGCGACGCGCCAGCTGCAGCATCTCCTCGGTCATGTCCAGGCCGTAGGCTCTGCCGGTGGGCCCGACCCGCTTGGCGCTCAAGAGCACGTCGATGCCGCCGCCCGAGCCCAGGTCAAGGACCGTCTCACCATCGTGGAGCTCGGCCACCGCGGTGGGGTTGCCGCAGCCCAGGCTGGCCAGCACGGCGCTGTCGGGGAGCTGGTCGCGGTCCAGGGTGGCGTACAGCTCGGCCCCGAACCCTGGCTCCTCCGCCGTCGCCGCGTTGCCACAGCAGCCGCTGTCGCAGCCGCAGTCGGCCGGCTGCCCACACCCGCAGCCGCCGCCGGTGATCCTGGTCGCGGCCGCGGCATAGCGGGCCCGGACCTGCTCGCGCACGGTGTCCTGGTCGGTGTGCTGGGTGGTCATCGGGCAGCTCCTTGAAGGTCGAGGACGGCGGCCAGCCCGCCCAGGGCGTCACGGCGCAGGGAGTAGTAGGCCCAGGTGCCGCGCTGCTCACGCTCCAGCAGCCCCGCGTCCATCAGCTTCTTGAGGTGGTGGCTGACGGTGGGCTGGCTGAGGCCGAGAGGCTCGGTGAACTCGCACACGCACACCGGGTCGGGGCGGGTCGCCAGCAGGTTGACGATCCTGACCCGGTGGGGGTCGGCCAGGGCCTTGAACACGCGCGCCGTCGCCTCGGCCTGCTGGTCGGACAGACCCGGAGCCGCCAACGGTGTGCAACAGGCCGCCGCCGGGGTGTCGTTCGGTGACGTGGTCGTCATCCTTCGTGGTCCTTATATCGAGGGGTGTCGATGAGACCATGCCACTATGCATCGATATCTGTCAATGTAGGATTCCACCTTGCCGCGCACTCTGGATCAATCTATGTTGATCCAGATGACGACCACGCTCGCGACCGCTGCCTTGAGCGCCCTGCCCGAGGCCGTCCCTGTCGAGCTGGCCCGGGCCCTGAGCGATCCCCTGCGGTGGCGCATCATCGAACTCCTGTCGACCGAGCAGCTCTGCGTCGCCCACCTGGCCGAGGAGCTGGACACCGCCCAGCCGCTCGTCAGCCACCACCTCAAGGTGCTGCGCGAGGCCGGGCTGATCGAGCCCGACCGCTACCGCTACTGGACCTACTACCGGCTCCAGCCCAACGCGCTGGTGCGCCTGGCCGCCACGCTCGGGCTGATTGCTCGCTCCGCGCCCAGTGGGGCGGCCTGCCGCCGCCAACTCCCTGGCACCGATCCCGCAGCCCCGACGACGCCTGCCCGGTCCCCCCGAGGAGGCCCTGCCTTGCCCGACGGCCAGCTCGACCCGATCAGCCGCGCCACCTTCGCCCGCAGCATCGAGAGCCTGCACGAGGAGTTCCGCGGCATCTACTCGCTGGAGACCATCGAACGGTTCGTGGACGAGTCCATCGACCGCATGAGCGGCGCCAGGGTGGTCGACTTCATGCCGCTGTTCGTCCATCGGTTCGCGCGAGAGCGCCTGCGTGCCCTCGCCCAGGCCCAAGGAGCCATCGTGCGTGACGTCCCCGAGGTCCTGTTCGTCTGTGTCCACAACGCCGGCCGCAGCCAGATGGCGGCCGCCCTGCTCGACCACCACGCCAAAGGCCGCGTGCACGTTCGCTCGGCCGGGTCCGCCCCGTCCGATCACATCAACCCGGCAGTTGCGGCCGCCATGGACGAGTGGGGCATCGACCTCTCCAAGGAGTTCCCCAAGCCCCTCACCGACGAGTTCGTCCAGGCCGCGGACGTGGTGATCACCATGGGTTGTGGGGATGCCTGCCCGATCTATCCCGGCAAGCGCTATGAGGACTGGGAGCTCCAGGACCCGGCTGGCCAGCCGGTCGAGGTGGTCCGCCGGATCCGCGACGAGATCGACACCCGGGTCCAGCAACTCCTCGGCGAGCTCGTGCCGGCCACCAGCTAGCCCAGAGGCAGGGCCATGGAGCCCTGGAACCCTTTGGTCCGCCGCCTGGCAGCCGACGGCCTGGCCTGACTGCCGCGCCCCGACCGGCCGGGCCGCCGGAGAACGGCCCCGTTCCAACCTGGTGCTGGTCTCGGGCTTGGAGGGGGCTTCCACGGGGCAGGAATCCTGCACCCGCCATGCGTCAGGTCCGGAGGAGAGGGTCATGACCGCGCTTGCGAACGGCCTCCTGTGGGTCGCGATGTTCGCGATCCCGATGTCGATCGCCATCATGCTGCGACATCTTGGACGCAGGTACGGCTTGGGCGGCGGCGGGGACCCGGCGCAGGAGCCGGACTACCGAAGGTGGGCATGACAGGCCATCCCGATGGCTGGGCAGCCTGGCGTGCGGTGGGGACGGTCGCTCCCGGCCTTGATCGTGCTGCTCCTGGCGGCCGCGGGGCTGGCCGGATGCACCCGAGGCGGTGACCGCGACCGGGTCCAGGCCTCGATCTCGGTATCGCCGCAGGTGGCGCTGGTCGACCAGCCGGTCACGGTGACGGTGCGGGGCCTGCCCGCGGGGGCGAGGACCATCCTCTCCGCCGCGGCCAGGGACACCGAAGGGATCACCTGGTCGGCCACGGCCCAGGTCACGGCGACCCCGGCCGGAACGGTGTCGCTCGACCAGCCGTCGCTGGGCGGCAGCTACACCGGGGTCAACCCCATGGGGCTGTTCACGCTCATGGTCCCGCCAGCGGACGGCCCGCCCGACTTGTTCCTCTACGGCGAGGCCGGCTACGACGTCACCCTGCAGGCCAGCGTCGACGGTCGCGTGGCGGCCACGGCGACCGTCCGCCGGCAGGCCCCGGCCGCGGCCGGCGTGGTCGAGAAGCGCCTGCGGCCGGCCGAGGGCGGGATCTACGGCAACCTGTACCTGCCCGGGCACACCGCCGGCCGGCGTCCCGCGGTGCTGGTGTTCGGGGGCTCGGGCGGGGGCCTGACCACCAGCATGGCGGCCGCGCTGCTGGCCGCGCATGGCTATCCGAGCCTGGCCCTGGCCTACTTCAAGGTGCCCGGCCTGCCCCAGAGCCTGCACGACATTCCCCTGGAGTACTTCACCAGCGCGCTCGAGGTGCTGCGCGCCCAGCCCGGGGTCGATCCCCGTCATCTCCTGGTCGCCGGGGAGTCGCGGGGCGGCGAGGCCGCGCTGCTGCTCGGCGCCCACTTCCCCCGGCTGGTCAACGGGGTGATCGCCGGGGTCCCGAGCTCGGTGGTGTATCCAGGCTGGCCAGACACCAGCAAACCGGCCTGGACGCTCCGCGGCCGCCCCCTCCCGGCCCCGCGCGGGACGCCCCAGGCGGTGATCCCGGTCGAGCGCATCCGCGGCCCGATCCTGCTCACCTGCGGCGAGCAGGACATGGTCTGGCCGTCCTGTCCCGCTGTCGACGCCGTGGCCGCCCGCCTGCGCGCCCACGGCGCCGCCGCTCCGGTCACCGCCTTGCGCTATCGCGACGCCGGTCACCTCGTCGGCGGCCTCACCGCCTGGTACGGCAGCCTGACCGGCGATGCCCTGACATCCTCCGGCGGGACCGTCGCCGGCACCCAGGCCGCCCAGGCCGACGCGCACGCCAAGCTGCTCGACTTTCTCGCCGCGCAGTAGCCCCGGTGGACGGCCTCGTCGACCGGGGCGCCGAGCCCCTCACGACCGCCGGTCAGCCAGGCTCATCCATGGCCTCCAGCAGGGCCGCACGCAGGCCGTCGAGGGTGCGGCCCTCGGCTTCCACCAGGAGCCGCAGCGGCTGGGGGCCGTCGACCGGCAGGCCGAGGAGGGCGCGCTCGCGGCGGGTCTCGACCGGCAGGTCGGTGCCGACCGGCTCCTCGGCCTCAAGGAGCAGGCCGAGCAGCAGGTGCTCGGGGCCGACATCCTGGTCGCGGTCGATGGCCGCGTGGGCGGCGAAGCCGATGGCGCGCGTGCAGACCAGCGGCGAAGGATCGGTGCGGGCCTGCGGAGGGTGGGGGACCGGCTGGCCGGCCCGGTGGCGGACCCGCTGGGCGGTGTCCCAATAGGCGTGCTCGCCGAAGGTCGCCTGGACACGGCCGTGCACGTCCCCGAGGTCGACCCCCAGGCTGGCCAGCAGCTCCTCGTCGGCCGGCTGCGGCCCCGGCAGGACGCCCTGGGCGACCAGCCGGTCGATGCCGGCCCGGACGGTGTCGAGGTCGAGGCCGTTGGCCACCAGGACGCGGGCGGCCAGGTTGTCGCCCTCGGCGAGCAGGCCGGCCAGTAGGTGCTCGGGGCCCAGGTACTGGTGGCCGAGCCGCCGGGCCTCCATACGGGCCAGCCCGGAGGCGGTTCCCGCCGGCCGCGTGACGTCCACCGCCCGTGGGATCGGTTCCATGTCCGTCAAGGTAGCTTGACGAACCGGGCCGGGTCAATGCCAAGATCACCCCCGGGCTGGATGCCGGCGGTGGCCCGAGGCAGGATGCAGGCGAGGAGGTGATCAGGGTTGGCCCGAGCCCCGCGGCTGGTGACCACCAACCGGCTGATGGCCGTGCTCGACACCTCCGAGGCGGCCGACGACGCCACCGCCGCCCTGGCCCGCGAGGGGTTCGCGGGCGACGCCGTGCTGGTGCTGCGGGGCGACCGGGACGCCGACCGGATCGACAGCCCTGGCAACGCCGGTGGCGCCTGGGTGCGGGCCCGGCGGCTGCTCAGCTTCACGATCGCCGACCAGATGGTCGACCTGGCCGTCTACGAGGCCGCCCTGCGTGACGGCCGGACGGTCCTGTCGGTCCGGGTCGACGGCGGCGGGGAGCGGGAGCGGGCCAAGCGCGCCCTGGCCGGGACGGGCGCCCACTTCGTGAACTTCTTCGGGCGGTTCGCCACCGAGGACATCGTCCCCTGGCGGGGCCGCGAGCTGCCCCTGCCGCCCTGGCTGCGCCGCTAGCCCGACTCGGCCGGGGCGAAGAACACCAGTACCGAGAGGCGCTCGGTGATGTCGTGGAACCGGTGGGGGACGGTGCGGGCGACGAAGAGCACGCTGCCCGGGCCAACCGGGTCGTCGCGGTCGCCGGCCCGCAGCCGGCCCTGGCCGCTCAGGACCACGTAGACCTCGTCCTCCTGGTGGGGCTCCTGGGGATCGACGGCCCCGGCCTCGAGCACGTACAGCCCGCAGCTCATCGACTCGCGCCGCACGAACTCCAGGTACAGCTCGCCGGTGCGGTACTGCACCTCGGCCCGCGCCTCCTCGAGCGAGGCGACGTCGAAGGTCTCCACCGGGGGCTCGTCCACTCGCCAATCCTACCCCGGGAGCCCCGGCATCCCAGGTCAGCACGGTATGGTGAACGGCGATGCCCCGGTCACCGAGCGTGCTCTGGACCGCCCCCTGGCGGCGGGCGCCGCTGCTGCGGCGCAGCCCGGCGGTCCTGCTGGCCGTCCCGGTCTCCGCCCTGACCAGGCAGGTCGCCGAGGAGAGGTCCCCATGAAGATCTGTCGCTTTGTCGACACCCGCGGGGAGGGGAGCGGGCCCGGCATGGGCGGGACGGACGACCGCGCCGCGGAGCCCGGTGGCGGGGACGGGCTCGGCGGCGGGGTCGGGCTGGGGAGCTGGGCCGGGCGGGAAGGAGGGGCCGCGGGGGGGCTCGGCGCTGGGGTCGGGGACGGGTGGGGTGGTGCTCGGGTCGGGTACGTGGATGGGGAGGTGGTCGTGCCGGTGGCCGGGGGGGATGGGCTGGCGGGGCTGGAGGCGGTGCTGGACCTGGCCATGGCGGCCAACGCCGATCCCGGGCTGCGGCCGCGGCCCGAGGGCGACCCGGTTCCCCTGGCATCGGCGCGGCTGCTCGCTCCGGTGGCCGAACCGCCGTCGGTCCGCGACTTCTACGCCTTCGAGCAGCACGTCCGCACCGCCCGGTCCCGGCGCGGCCGGGAGATGCACCCCGACTGGTACGAGCTGCCCGTCTTCTACTTCTCCAACCCGGCCTCGGTGCTCGGTCCCGGCGACCCGGTGGCCGCCCCGCCCCGCTCGGACGAGCTCGACTACGAGCTCGAGGTGGCCTGCGTGCTCGGCCGCGGCGGGACCAACCTCGGCCTGAACGACGCCGACGAGGTCGTGGCCGGGTTCACGGTCATGAACGACTGGTCGGCCCGCGACATCCAGCGCCGCGAGATGGCCCAGTCGCTGGGGCCGGCCAAGGGCAAGGACTTCGCCACCTCGCTGGGACCGGTCCTGGTCACGGTGGCCGAGTTCGCCCCCGGCGGCCTGCGCGAGGTGCCGAGCGCGGTCATGACCGCCCAGGTCAACGGGATCGAGTGGTCCCGGGCCGACCTGGACGGGATGTGGTGGAGCTTCGCCGAGCTGCTCGCCTACGCCAGCGAGGCCGCCCCGGTGCGCCGTGGCGACATCCTCGGGTCGGGCACCTGCGGGACCGGCTGCATCCTGGAGCTGTCGCTCGTCCACGGGGCCGACAAGTATCCCTACCTCGAGCCCGGCGACGTGGTCGAGCTCGAGGTGGCCGGCCTCGGGGTGCTCGCCAACCCGGTCGTGGCCGGCCACGCCCCCGCCTTCCAGCCCGACCCCACCCGCATCCGGCCGAGGCTGGGACAGTGACCGCCACGGGCCCCGGGGCCGCGGCGGGAAGCAGGTCCCCGGACCGGGCGGCCCGGCTGCTGGCGGCGGCCGCGCGGATCCGGGCCAGCGCGGTGGGCCTGCCCGACGACGCCCTCACCGCCCCTGACCCGGAGTCGGGCGAGCGCTGGGACCGGGGCCAGGCCCTGGCCCACGTGGCCGAGATGCTGCCCTACTGGGCCGAGCAGGCCGAGCGGATCGCCACCGGCCGCCAGACCGAGTTCGGCCGGACCCGCTCCGACCCGGAGCGGGTCGGAGCCATCGACCGCGACCGCCGCGAGCACCCCCAGCGGCTCCTCGACCGGGTCGACGAGGGCGTCGCCACCGTCCTGGCCCTGCTGGACCGCCTCGACGCCCAGGCGCTGGCCCGCACCGGCCACCACCAGACCCTCGGGACCATGACGGTGGCCGAGATCGTCGACCGGTTCGCCGTCGCCCACCTGGAGGAGCACGCCGACCAGCTCGAGCTCCGGCCGGCGACCTGACGTTGCGGGCCGGCGGCGGGTAGGCGTACCTAACAAGGTATGAGCGATCTCGTCTACGACGTCACCGAGGCCACCTTCCAGGCCGAGGTCCTGGAACGATCCAAGACCGTCCCCGTGCTGGTCGACTTCTGGGCCGACTGGTGCGGGCCCTGCCATGCCCTGGCCCCGGTGCTGGAGCGGGCGGTGGAGCGCCATGGCGGCGAGGTCGTCCTGGCCCGGGTCGACGTCGACCAGAACCAGCGGCTGGCCATGGCCTTCCAGGTCCAGGGCATCCCGGCGGTCAAGGCGTTCGCCGGGGGCCGGCTGGTGGACGAGTTCGTCGGCGCCCAGCCGGCCCAGGTGGTCGAGCGGTTCGTCGAGTCCCTGCTGCCCAGCGACGCCGACCGGGCGGCCGCGGCCGCCGCCGACCTCGACCCCGCCCAGGCCGCCGCCCGCTGGCGCGAGGTCCTGGAGCAGGACCCCGACAACCTGGCCGCCCGCAGCGGCCTGGCCGACCTGGCCCTGGGTGAGGGCCGCCCGGCCGAGGCCCTGGAGCTGCTCCGCCCGGTCGAGACCGACCCCGAGGTGGCCGTCCTGCTGGCCCGGGCCCGCCTGGCCGCCGAGGCCGCCGACCCGGCCTCCCGGTTCGCGGCCGCTGCCGCCCAGGCCGCCGACGGCCAGCCCGACCCGGCCCTCTCGACCCTCCTGGCGGCGGTCCGCGAGGGCTCCGGCGAGACCCGCGACCGGGCCCGCGAGCTGATGGTGGACGTCTTCCGCGTCCTCGGCGACGACCACCCGCTGACCGCCGTCTACCGCAAGGCTCTCGCACGGGCCCTGTTCTAGTAGGCTGCCTCCGGACCCTCGAAGTCAGAAGGAGGCGGGATCCATCGTGGCCAAGGAGGCCGTGCTCACCCCCCAGGGGGAGGACTTCCCCCAGTGGTACCAGGACGTCGTCGCTCGGGCCGAGCTGGCCGAGAACGGCCCCGCTCGGGGGAGCATGGTCATCCGACCGTGGGCGTGGGCGATCTGGGAGCTCATGCAGGCCGACATGGACCGCCGGATCAAGGCCACCGGCGTCCAGAACGCCTACTTCCCGCTGTTCATCCCCATGAGCTTCCTGGAGAAGGAGCAGCAGCACGTCGAGGGGTTCTCGCCCGAGCTGGCCGTGGTCACCCATGGCGGCGGGGAGAAGCTGGCCGAGCCGCTGGTGGTCCGGCCGACCTCGGAGACGGTGATCAACCACCTGTTCGCCAAGTGGATCCAGTCCCACCGCGACCTGCCGCTGCTGATCAACCAGTGGGCCAACGTGGTCCGCTGGGAGCTGCGGCCGCGGCTGTTCCTGCGCACCACCGAGTTCCTCTGGCAGGAGGGCCACACCGCCCACGCCACCTACGAGGACGCCCAGGCCGAGACCATGCTCGCCCTCGAGGTGTACCGGGCGTTCATGGAGGAGACCCTGGGCTGCGCGGTGGTGACGGGCGAGAAGTCGGCCGCCGAGCGGTTCGCCGGCGCCGACCGCACCTACACCTGCGAGGGCCTGATGCGCGACGGCAAGGCCCTGCAGATGGGGACCAGCCACAACCTCGGCCACAACTTCGCCAAGGCCTTCGACATCCAGTACCTGTCGGCCTCCGGCACCCGCGAGTACGTGGCCACCACCTCCTGGGGCAGCTCCACCCGGATGCTCGGCGGGGTGATCATGACCCACGGCGACGACCACGGGCTGCGCCTGCCCCCGGCCATCGCCCCCCACCAGGTGGTGCTGCTGCCGCTGGCCGGCGGGGAGGTGGCCACGGTGGCCGACAAGCTGGGCGAGGAGCTGCGGGCCGACGGGGTCCGGGCCCACCTCGACAACCGCTTCGACCACCTGTCGTTCGGCCGCCGCACGGTCGACTGGGAGCTCAAGGGCGTGCCCGTCCGGGTCGAGCTGGGCCAGCGGGAGCTGGCCGCCGGCCAGGCCACCCTGGTCCGCCGGGACACCCGGGAGAAGACCCCGGTGCCGATCGAGGGCGTTGGCCGGGCCGCCCGCGAGCTGCTGGAGGAGCTCCAGCGGAGCCTCCACGCCGAGTCGCTGGCCGACCGCGAGGCCCACACCTACCCGGTCGGCGACCTCGCCGAGTTCCGCGAGCGGGTCGGTGGGGGTGGCTTCTTCCGCCTCGCCTGGTGCGGGTCGCCGGCCTGCGAGGCGGCGCTGGGTGAGGGCACCGGGGCGACCATCCGGGTGATCCTTGACGGACAGCCCCCCGACGGGCCATGCCTGGTCGACGGGGCCACGGCCGAGCACGCCGTGCTCGTGGCCAGGGCCTACTGATGGAGGCGCCGGTCGCCGAGCAGCGTGCCCTGCTCCAGCTCCAGGCCCACGACTCGGCGATCGACCGCCTCGACCACCGCCGTGGCTCCCTGCCCGAGGACGCCCGCCTGGCCGAGCTGGGCGACGCCCTTGGCGCCGTCGACCAGCTGACCGCCGAGCGCGAGGGCACCCTGGCCACCGTCCAGCGCGACCAGTCCCGTCTCGAGCACGAGATCGACATGGTCACCACCAAGGCCCGCAACGAGGAGGCCCGGGCCGCCTCGGGCAGGGTGACCAGCCCCAAGGAGCTGACCGCCATCCAGGAGGAGGTGGGCGCCCTCAAGCGGCGCCAGGGCACCCTCGAGGACGAGTTGCTGGAGCTGATGGAGCAGCGCGAGACCCTGGAGTCCGAGCTGACCGAGCTGGCCACCCGCCGCGACGGCTTCACCGCCGAGCAGGCCGAGGTCACCAAGGCCCGCGACGCCGCCCTGGTCGAGATCGACCGCGAGCTGGACGCCGAGCGGGCCGCCCGCGGGGAGGTCGCCCCCGGCGTCGGCGAGGCGCTGCGCCGCCTCTACGACCAGGTCCGCTCCCGCCAGGGCGGCATCGGCGCCGCCGCCCTGCTCGGCAACACCTGCCAGGGCTGCCGGGTGTCGATCTCCCCGGTCGAGCTGGCCGCCATCCGCAAGCTCCCCCCAGAGGAGATCAAGCGCTGCGAGAACTGCCGCCGGATCCTGGTGGTCGAGTGACCGGGGCCCGGGCCACCGACGTAGTCGTCTGGACCGACGGCGGGGCCAGGGGCAACCCCGGCCCGGCCGGCTACGGGGCGGTCGTGACCACCCCCGGCGGCCAGGTCCTGGCCGAGGTCGCGGACGGCATCGGCTGGGCCACCAACAACGTCGCCGAGTACCGCGGCGTGATCGCCGGCCTCCGGCGGGCCGCCGAGCTGGGCGCCCGCCGGGTCCGGGTCCGGGCCGACTCCCTGCTGGTCGTCAACCAGCAGAAGGGACTCTGGAAGGTGAAGAACGCCGACCTCCGCCCCCTGTCGGAGGAAGCCGGCCGCCTGGCTCGAGGGTTCGACCGGGTGATCTGGGAGCACGTCCCCCGCGAGCGCAACCGCCACGCCGACGCCCTCGCCAACCGCGCCATGGACGACCAGGGAAGGGTCAAGCGCCCGTCCGGGCGGGACCCGGAGCAGTTGCGCCTGCCCTGAAGGTCCGGTCAGCCCGGGTCGGGAGGGCGGGGGAGGACGACCTCGACCCGGGCGCCGCCGAGGGGGCTGGTGGCGACGGCCACCGTGCCGCCGTGGGCGGCGACCAGCTCGGCCACGATGGCCAGGCCGAGGCCGCTGCCGCCGTCGTCGCGGGCGCGGGCGTCGTCGAGGCGCACGAACCGCTCGAACACCCGCTCGCGGTCCGTCTCCGGGATCCCGGGGCCGTCGTCCTCGACC
>DASZON010000418.1:0-8941 GCA_035550755.1 Actinomycetota bacterium
CGGGGCTACGACCTGGAGGCGACCATGCTGGCCGACCCGTTCCTCGGGCCCATGGTCACCTACCTCGACGAGCTCGGCTGGGACGTCTTCTCCTTCGACCACGAGGGCGGCGACGGCCAGTACGAGTTCGACTTCGGCTACACCGACGCCCTGGCCATGGCCGACCGCATGGTGGTGTTCCGGCTGCTGGCCAAGCACGTCGCCCGCACCCTCGGCTGCGTCGCCACCTTCATGCCCAAGCCGTGGTCGGAGGCGTTCGGGTCGGGCGCCCACTACAACCTGAGCCTGGCCGACCCCGGCACGGGAGCGAACCTGTTCCAGGCCGAAGGCGGCGAGCCCCGCGCCCCCGGGGTCGGCGACCGGGCCGACCGCGGCTACAGCGAGCTCGCCTACCAGTTCACCGCCGGGGTGCTGGAGCACGCCGGGGCGATCACCGCCGTGGTCTGCCCGACGGTCAACTCCTACAAGCGGATGCTGCCCAGGGGGCTGATGAACGAGATCTCCTGGGCGCCGGTGTACCGGGCCTACGGCCACAACAACCGCACCCTGATGTGCCGGCTGCCCATGAACCGCCGCTGCCTCGAGCTGCGCATCGCCGACAGCGCCTGCAACTTCTACCTGGGGGCGGCCATCACCCTGGCCGCCGGCCTCGATGGGATCCAGCGGCGGCTCAAGGCCGGCGACCCGGTGAACGTCGACACCTACTCGGTGGGGGACGAGGAGCTGGAGGCCTCCGGGGTCCGCCGGGTCCCGGCCACCCTCGGCGAGGCCGTCGAGGAGTTCGAGGCCGACTCCCTGGCCAGGGAGGTCTTCGGGTCCGACCTGCACGCCACCTACGCCCGCGTCCGGCGGGCCGAGTGGAACGAGTACAACACCGTCGTCGGCGAGTGGGAGCGCGAGCGCTACCTGCACCTTTGGTGAGAACCAGGCGAGAACCAGGCGAGAACCAGGTGAGGAGAGGACACCCGTGATGGCTGCCAACACCGAGGCGTTCACCCGGCTCACCGAGGCCGACCCGGTCCTGGTCGACGTCCGGCCGGCCGGCGACGTCGTCCCCGGCATGACCCCGGCGACCATCCTCACCTCGGGCGCGCCCCTGCCCTGGGAGGCCTACTACGGTGGCCAGCGCCGGGCGGTGCTGCACGCCGCCGTCTACGAGGAGCTGGCCGCCGACGTCGACGAGGCCGAGGAGGCCATCCGGGCCGGCCGCATCCGCCTCGGCGCCACCCACGACCACGGCTGCGTCGGCTCGGTGGCCGGCATCTACACCGCCTCCATGCCGGTGCTGGTGGTGGAGAGCGCCCGCTACGGCAACCGGGGCTTCTGCAACCTCTACGAGGGCGAGTCGCGCAAGCGGCTCAACTACGGGGTCTACGACGAGGAGGTCCGCCGGGGCCTCGACTACCTGTCGGGCTCGCTGGGGCCGCTGCTGGGGGCGGCCCTGCGCCGCGGCGGCGGGATCCCGCTGGTCCCGGTCATCCGCCGGGCCCTGCACATGGGCGACGAGCTGCACAGCCGCAACACCGCGGCCACCCTGCTGTTCACCCGCGAGCTGTTCGGGACCCTGCTCGAGCTGACCGGCGACGGCTGGGACGACGAGGTCCGCGAGGCCCTGGCCTTCCTGCACGGGGCCGACTACTTCTTCCTGCGCTGCTCCATGGCCGCGGCCAAGGTCCTGGCCGACGCGGCCGCCGGGGTCCCCGGCTCCAGCCTGGTCACGGCCATGACCATCAGCTGCCGGGAGTACGCCATCCGGGTCGGCGGCTGCGGCGACCGCTGGTTCCGGGGGCCGCTGCCGACGGTCGAGGCCAAGCTGTTCGAGGGCTTCACCCCCGACGACATCCAGTGGATCGGGGGCGAGAGCCACATCACCGAGACCGTCGGCCTTGGCGGGTTCGCCCAGGCGGCCGCCTTCGGGCTCCAGGCCTACCAGGGCGGCGGGCCCGAGGCGATGATCGCCAGCAACCTGGCCATGTACGACATCACCCACGGCGAGCACCCCGAGTTCAAGATCCCCTACCTGGGGTTCCGCGGCACCCCGACCGGCATCGACGTCCACAAGGTGGTCGCCACCGGGGTCGTGCCGGTGATCGACGGCGGCCTCGCCGGCAAGGACGGCGGCCAGATCGGGGCCGGCATCCTCAAGGCGCCCCTGGAGTGCTTCCTGGACGCGGCGGCGGCGCTGCGGGCCGGCGGCTGATGCGGCGGTTCCCCCGCACCGCCACCACCCTCTGCTTCGACCCGGCGGCCGAGCCTCTGGCCGAGGTGGCCGACGGCGAGCGGCTGGTCGTGGAGACCGCCGACTCCGTGTGCGGGCTGGCCAAGGCGCGTCTGGGTGGGCGCCGGACGGCCGCCGGGATGCACATCGACGAGGTCCTCGACACCCTCGGCGGGGCCTGCCCGGTGACCGGGCCGTTCCACCTGGCCGGGGCCCGGCCCGGCGGGGTGGTCGAGATCGAGCTGCACCGGGTCGACCCCCTGCCGGCGGCCGGCGACGCCTGGACCGGGATCTTCGGCGGCTTCGGGGCCCTCCAGCACGAGGGCGCCAGCCTCCAGCCGCCGCTCGGGACCGAGCTGCGCCGGGTCCCCTACGGCGACGGCGTGGCCAGCCTCCCGGTCGGCGACGGTCGTAGCGTGGCCCTTCCGCTGCGGCCGTTCCTGGGCACGGTCGGGGTCGCGCCCCAGCGGGAGCGGCGGCTGTCGTTCTCCCAGTCGCCCGAGTACCTGGGCGACGTCGACCAGCCGGCCGTGCGCGCCGGGGCCACCCTGCGCCTGCCCGTGCACGTCGAGGGGGCCCTGGTCGCCGTCGGCGACGCCCACGGCGCCCAGGGCGACGGTGAGATCACCGGGGTCGCGGTCGAGATCGAGGCCGAGGTCGAGCTGAGCATGCGGGCCCGCGACCGCGAGGAGAGCGGCTTCGTCGCCCTGCCCCAGCTCGACACCGCCGAGGCCATCGGCTGCCTGGCCGGCCTCCAGGGGGCCGAGCTGACCGCCTGCGCCCGGGCCGCCTACACCGACCTGGTCGAGCGGTTGCACCGCGGCCACGGCTTCTCCCGGACCGACGCCTACCACCTGCTCGGCCAGGTCGGGCGGCTGCAGGTCGGCAACATGATCGACCCGTTCTACTCGGTCCTGGCCACGGTCGAGCGCCGCTACCTGGAGCCGTCGTAGGCCCATACCGCAAACGCACGTTCCCCCCGCCCCGCCGCTCGGGCAGCGTGAGGGCGACGACCACCTCCAGGGAGCGAGACGGATGCGCAAGCGAGCCTGGCTGCTGACCGTGCTGGTGCTGTCGCTGGCCGTGGCTTCGGCCGGGCTGGCCGCGCCGGCCGGCGCCGGCCCCAACGACCCGACCCTGCTCTTCGGGGCCCGCCCCGAGCCGGGCACCCAGCAGGGCGCGACCGCCCTCGAGGGCAAGATCGGCCGCCGCCTGGCCGCCGTGCGCGTCTACGAGAACTGGGACTCGCCCTGGCCCGACACCAACGTCAACTGGTTCAACGCCAACGGCTACACCCTGCTGCTGTCGGTCAAGTCCGAGCGGGTCAACCACACCTTCGTGCAGTGGCGCGACATCGCCGCCGCCCAGCCGGGCTCGACCCTGTACAACGACATCGTCCGCTGGGCCGGCCGGGTCAAGGCCCTCGGCAACCACGTCTACTTCACCTTCAACCACGAGCCGGAGACGGCCCTCAACACCAGCGGCACCGGTGCCGACTTCATCGCCGCCTGGCGCAAGGTGGTCACGGTCTTCCGCGACCAGGGGGTGACGAACGCCGACTACCTGTGGATCATGACCGCCTTCAGCTTCAAGGCCAAGGACCGCCGCCGGGCCGTCGACTGGTACCCGGGCGAGGCGTACCTGGACTACATCGGCGCCGACGCCTACAACTGGTACACCTGCCGCCCCGGCACCTCCAACCCCTGGAACTCCCTGGAGCAGCTGGTCAACCCCATGCGCCAGTTCGCCCAGGGCAAGAGCATCAAGGGCATCTTCGTCCCCGAATGGGCCTCCACCGAGGACCCCGCCCAGCCCAACCGCAAGGCCCAGTGGATCACCGACGCCCGCGCCCTCTTCAAGAAGCCCGGCTGGGAGGGCTTCAAGGGGATCCTCTACTACAACAAGAGCTCCAAGTTCGCCAACTGCCGCTGGTTCGTCGACTCCAGCCAGGCCTCGCTCAGCGCCTTCACGGCCATGGCCAACGACGTCTACTACACCCGGGACGAGCCCTAGGCGGCCTTGAACCCGCTGCGGACGATCCTGAGCATGGACCCGAACAGCGGGCTGGTGATGCCGCGGAAGAGCAGGCGGCCGAGGCCGAGGTAGACGGCCGCTCCGGCGACCACGCAGGCGAGCAGCTGCACGATCGCCGGCCAGGGCTCGAGCTGCCGCAACACCACCAGCACGACCGCGGCAAGGACGGCGCTGAGCCCGGCGAACACCAGGACGCCCTTGCGGAGCGGGGTGAACTCCAGCCCCAGCCGCCGGGACAGCGTGACCTGCTGGTACACCGCCCAGACAAGCGTCGCCAGGAACACGGCGGCGGCGACCGCCTCGGCGGTCCGGAAGGCCAGCCCGGCAACGACGACGCCCACGACCAGCAGGACCATCCGGACGACGTTGGTGTGCAGCAGCGGGCGGACCTCGCCCCGAGCGGTGGCGACCATCCCCGGCCCGAAGGTCACGAACTCCAGCAGGGCGGCCAGGGCGAGCCAGCGCAGCGGCGCCACCGCCCCGCTCCACTGCGGGCCGAAGAACACCCGGACGACCGGCTCCGCGACCACCGCGAGGCCGACCATCGCCGGGAAGCCGATCCAGGCGAGCAGCAGGTGGGTGTGGTAGTAGACCTCGCGGGTGCGCTCCTGGTCCGACTGCGACCGCACCAGCATCGGGTACAGGACCGCCCCGGCCGCCCAGGTGAAGCGGAGCCGCAGGATCTGGGGCAGCACGTAGGCCACGTAGTAGGCGCCGAGCGTGGCCGCTCCCAGCAGGTTCCCGACGACGACGTAGTCGGCGTTGCGCACCCCGTAGGTGAGGCCGTTGTTCACCAGCAGCCCGCTGGCGAAGCCCAGGTCCTGGCCCACCAGGCTCCGCCGGAAGACCAGGTGCGGCCGCCAGCGTGCCGCCAGGCACATGCCGACGAACTGCGTGGTCGAGAGCACGACCATGCCGACGATGATCGCCCACGCCCCGACGCCGGCGGCGGCCAGGGCGACCTGGACCACCACATAGAGGACGAAGGTCATGATGTAGACCAGGTTCATCCGCTGGAGCTGCAGGCGTCCCTGGAGGATCCCCAGGGGCACGGCGATCGCCGCGCTGGGGACGCAGACGACCCCGAGGACCCGGAGGTAGGGGGCGGCGTCGGGCACACCGACAAGGCTGGCCAGGAGCGGCGCCAGCAGGGCGACGGCCAGCGCCAGGACGGTCCCGAACCCGGCGATGACCCAGAAGACCGAGGACAGGTACTCCTCGCCGGCGTCGAGCCGCCGGACGATCGCCGCCTGCCAGCCGAGGGCCATCGTCAACTGGACGAAGCCCAGCACGGTGATGCAGGCGGTGACGATGCCGAAGTCCGAGGGGGTGAGCAGCCGGGCGAGGATGACCGTCGCGGCGACGCTCAGCAGCTGCTGGGCCACCTGGGCGATGACGCCCCACAACGCCCCCCGCCGGGCAAGGGGAGCGACGTCTGCGCCCTCCGGAAGCTGCTCGTCCTGAGCGCGGATACGCCCCCCCTCCGTGCGAAGACCATCGGCCAAGTCCCCCTGCAGCTTACTGCCGTGTGCCTGCTTGGACATGGACACCTGAGAGAATCCCCGGCGACAGAGAGGAGCTGGTATGGGGAACCCTGTCGTACGGTTCGAGGTCGGGGCGGCCGACCCCCGGCCGCTGGTGGCCTTCTACGGCGAGCTGTTCGGGTGGGACATGCAGGTCATCTCCGAGGGCTACACCCTGGTCGACACCCGGGGAGGGCGGGGGCTCAGCGGGGGGGTGGGGCGGAGCAACACCGGGGACCCCTGGGCGACCTTCTACGTGGAGGTGGACGACCTCCAGGCGACCCTGGACCGGGCGGAGGGGCTCGGGGGGAGGACGGTGGTGCCGGCCCTGGAGCTGCCCGGGATGGCCTTCGCGATGTTCGGCGACCCCGACGGGCTGCTGGTCGGGCTGATGCGGGCCGGCGCCAGCGCCGACGCGGTGACCCGGCCGCCGTCGGCCGGGGACGGCGCGGCGGTCGACTGGTTCGAGGTGCTGGGGTCGGACGCCGGGCGGTCGCAGCGGTTCTACGCCGAGCTGTTCGGGTGGGAGGTGCCCTCGGGGGCCTACGGGCAGGTGACGGCCGGGATCGGCGGGGGGATCGGGGCCGGCGGGGAGGCCCGCTGGGCGACCGTGTACGCAGGCGTCCCCGACGTCGAGGCCTGTCTGGCCAGGGCCGAGGCCCTCGGGGGGACCAGGGAGTACGGGCCCAACCCGGTCGACGACCACACCGAGACGGGCGCGTTCCGCGACCCCGCCGGCAACCTCTTCGGCGTCTACCACCACGGTCCGCATTGACCGGCCCGGAGTTCTACCGCAGTCGCTCGCTGTGGCTGGACGGGCTGGCCGACGACCAGCTCGTCCCCCGGCCGGCCCTGCCCGGGCCGGTCGACGTCGACGTGGCCATCGTCGGGGCCGGCTACACCGGGCTGTGGACCGCCTACTACCTGCGCAACGCCGACCCGGGGGTGCGGGTGGCGGTGCTGGAGCGGGAGATCGCCGGGTTCGGGGCCTCGGGCCGCAACGGCGGCTGGTGCTCGGCGTTCGTGGCCATGGACCGGGAGGGGCTGGCCGCCAAGGCCGGGCGGGGCGCCCCGATCGCCCTCCAGCGGGCCATGTTCGACACCGTCGACGAGGTCGGGCGGGTGGTCGAGCGCGAGGGCGTCGACTGCGCCTACCGCAAGGCCGGCGCCCTGGAGGTGGTGACCTCGCCGGTGCAGCTGGCCCGCCTGGAGGACGGCATCCGCCGCGCCCGGGGCTGGGGCATGGGCGCCGACGACCTGTTCCTGCTGTCGCGCGACGAGGCCGAGCGGCGGGTCCGGGTGGCCGGGCTGCTGGCCGCCTCGTTCACCCCCCACTGCGCCGCCATCGACCCGGCCCGCCTCGCCCGGGGCCTGGCCCGGGTGGTCGAGCGGCTCGGCGTGCCGATCTACGAGGCCACCCCGGTGACCCGGATCCGGCCAGGGCGGGCCGACACCCCGAACGGCCCGGTCCGGGCCGAGGTGGTGGTCCGGGCCACCGAGGGCTACGGCACCGCCCTGCCCGGCCTGCGCCGCTCGCTCCTGCCCCTGTACTCGCTGATGATCGCCACCGCGCCCCTGTCCGAGGCGGCCTGGAAGGAGATCGGCTGGTCGGGCGGGGAGACCATGGCCGCCGGTGGCCACCTGTTCACCTACGCCCAGCGGACCCACGACGGGCGCATCGCCTTCGGCGGCCGCGGCGCCCCGTACCACATCGGGTCCCGGATCCGCCCCGCCTACGACCGCGACCAGGGGGTCCACCGGCGCCTCGAGGCCACCCTGGCCGAGCTGCTCCCGCCGGCCGCCGGGGCCGGGATCACCCACCGCTGGGGCGGGCCGCTCGGCATCCCCCGCGACTGGACGTCTTCGGTCGGCCTGGACCGGGACAGCGGCCTGGCCTGGGCCGGCGGCTACGTCGGCGACGGCGTCGGCACGGCCAACCTGGCCGGCCGCACCCTCGCCGACCTGATCCGCGGTGAGGACACCGACCTGACCCGCCTCCCCTGGGTGCAGCACCGCTCCCGGCCCTGGGAGCCCGAGCCCCTGCGCTGGCTGGGGGTCAACGCCGTCCGCGTCCTGGCCGGCTCGGCCGACGCCGCCGAAGGCCGCACCGGCCGCCCGGCCCGCCTCCGGGGGTGGGTGCTGGACCGGTTCCTGGGGGGCTGACCAGGCAGACTAGTTCGGAGGATCGCGGAACGTCACGGTGACCTGCTCGTAGCCGAGCGAGCGCAGCATGCTCTCCAGCATCGCCCTGGTGTTCTGCTCGGCCCTGGCCTTGAGGTCGCTCTCGTCGGCGGCGGCCTGCATCCGCTGCGCGGCCAGCCGGTAGAGCTCGCGCTCGCTGGTCGGGTTGTCCGACAGCACCGAGCCCAGCCGGTCCAGCAGCCCCCGGTCCCTGGAGACGACCCGGCTCTGCTCGGGGTCGACCCGGGCCGGGGTGAGCCGGGCCCGGGGCAGGGTGATCTCGGCCCGCCGACCGTCCTCGGAGACCTTGATGGCCCCCTGGTCGATGGCCGAGAAGTCGACCTCGGCGTCGACGCTGCCCCCGGCCAGGAACAGGGTCCGCTGGCCCTTGATGACCAGGGGGATGTTCCGGGAGCTCTCCTCCAGGTCGACGATCACCTGGAAGTTGCCGCTGGCCGCCTTGAAGACCTTGAGGTCCTCGATCGTCTTGAGCAGCACCGGGGGGCTGCGGTCGACCCGCCGGGCGGCGAAGGGGTTGGGGAACGACGGCCACAGCCGCAGGCCGCCCAGGCCGGAGACGGCCACGACCAGGACCAGGGCGAGGACGATCCCGGCGACCAGCCGGACCCGGGAGCGCCGGCGCGGCGGCCACCCGGGCGGCCCGGTGCCGGGCCCCGGCTGGCCTGGCGGCCCCGGTGCTCCCGTCCACTGTGGCTGGGTGTCCATCCTGCCTGGCTTACCCGTCGTGAGCGGCGTCCGAACGTCGTTCCTCGAGGGTACCGTCCCCGGCCAACAGCCAGCCGCGGCCGCAGGCGGAGCAGGCCAGGTCCTCGGGCAGGGTCTGGCCGCAGCGGCACGCCCAGCCGGTCTGGCGGGCCGGGTTGCCGACCACCAGGGCGTGCGCCGGCACGTCGCCGGTGACCACGCTGCCCGCCCCGACCATGGCCCAGCAGCCGATGGTCAGCCCGGACAGGACGGTGGCGTT
>DASZON010000419.1:0-5927 GCA_035550755.1 Actinomycetota bacterium
GGCTCGATCTTCTTGCGGAGGTTCTTGACGTGGGCGTCGACCGCCCGCTCGTAGGACTCGAAGGCGACCCCGTGGACGGCGTCGAGCAGCTGGCCGCGGGTGAACACCCGGCCGGGCTCGCGGACCATGGCCGCCAGCAGCTGGAACTCGGTCGGGGTGAGCTCGACCGGCCGGCCGGCGACCGCCACCCGCATCCGGGGCAGGTCGACCTCCACGTCGGCGACCCGGAGCACCTCGGCCGCGCCGGCGGCCTCGGTGCGCCGCAGCACCGCCCGGACCCTTGCCACCAGCTCCCTGGGGCTGAACGGCTTGACCACGTAGTCGTCGGCGCCCAGCTCCAGGCCGACGATCCGGTCGGTCTCGTCGCCGCGGGCGGTCAACATCACGATCGGCACGTTGGAGGTCCGGCGCAGGCTCCGGGCCACGTCGAGCCCGTCGCGCCCGGGCAGGCCCAGGTCGAGCACGACCAGGTCGGGGCGGGCCCGCCTGGCCTCGGCCAGGGCGACCTCGCCATCGGACGCCACCACCACCCCGAACCCGGCGTGCTCGAGGTAGTCGCGGACCAGCTGGGCGATCCGGCTCTCGTCCTCGACGACCAGGATCCTCTTCACGGCCTCCTCCACGCTCGCCCGAAGCCTGACGAGACGGCGGGGCGGAGGCAACCCTCCGCCCCGCCCCGGCCCGCCCACCTGGGGCGGGCCGGTCATGCTGTGCGGTTACACCGCGCCCGGGTCGGCCGGGGGCCGGTCGGCGCCGCCGGTGCCGGGGGCGGGGCCGCCCGGCGCGTCACCGGGCCCGGCCGGGGCCTGCGGCTGCTCGTGCAGGCGGCGGTGGTACTCGTCGATCGCCTGCGGGCCGCCCCAGTGACCCGGAGGGCCGTACCCGCCCGGGCCGTAGCCAGGGCCCCACCAGCGGGGACCGCCCCAGCGGCCGCGCCAGAAGGCGCCCCGGACGAGCAGCACGATCCCGATGATGAACAGCGGGAACAGGATCAGCCCGAACGGGAACCCGCGGCCGTAGCCGTACCCCCAGCCGTGGCCGTAGACCCTGACCACCTGCTGGGTGTCGCCGGTGTGGGCCAGCTCGCGGGAGATCCCCTCGTCGACCCCGGCGTTGAAGGCGGCGAGACCGATCCCGACCACGGCCACGACGGCCAGGATCACCGCCCCGATCACCATCGTCCTTCGCATTGCTTCCTCCTCGTTGACGGCGTGCTCGCTGTCGGTCCCGATGCTGCCGTCACGCCGTGAAGGAGTTGTGAACGCGCCGCGGAGGGTTGCTGGGCGTCTCCCGGCCGGCCATCGGCATGGGCCCGGCCCCGGTTCCTCACCCCTCGTCTTCGCCGGCCCGGGCCCTGGCGATGATGCCCTCGACCACCTCGGTCTTGGCGTCGGCGTACTCCTGGACGTAGGTCCAGTCCCGCTCGGCCAGCTCGCGCTTGAGCCGCTGGTAGTGCGCCCGTTCCTCGGGGTGGCCGCGCAGGCGGTCCCGGAAGGTCAGGTAGCGCTCGATCTCCGGGCACCCGGGCGAGTAGACGTGCAGGTTCACGTTGGTGTCCGGGCCCTTGAGGCAGCGGTGCTGGTACCAGGCGGGCTCCCGGATGACGAGCACGTACCCGGCCACCTCGAGGTCGGGAAGCCAGGCCGGCTCGTCCGAGGAGTCGACCACGATCAGCAGGACGTCGATGATCGGCTTGGCCGCCAGCCCTGGCACCGAGGTCGACCCGACGTGCTCCAGCAGGACCACCCGGTCTCCCAGCACCGCCCGGATCCGCTCGGCCTCGCGCCGGAACAGCTCCGGCCAGGCCGGGTCGTAGTCGACCAGCTGGATCTTGCCGGTCAGCTTGGGCGGCTCGGTCACCCAGGCCGCCCGCAGCTCCTCCTCGTCCATCCTCGTCCACCTCCTCAACCGGGGACGGGTCGCCGGGCGATCTGGTAGCGCCGCCACGGGAGGTACCCGACGCGGCGGTAGAACCACTCGCGCTCGGTCCAGCCGATGTGGCAGGCGCCGGTCCCGGCGTCCCGGAGCAGCTCCGACGCCCGCGCCACCATGGCGCTCCCCACCCCGGCCCCACGGGCGCCGGCGGCGACGCCGACACAGCCGATGGTCCCGGCGTCGTCGCCGAGCAGGGGCGTGAAGATGGTCGCGTCGGGCGGCCCGCGGAACAGCAGCGTGCCCACGATGGCGCCACCCCGGTCCCTGGCCACCAGCACCGGCGAGGTCGCGCGCTGGAACGGACGCAGCCAGCTCGGGAAGGTCGCCGCCTCGAAGGCGAGCACCTCTCCCCGGTCGAGTCCCGCCTGGACCTCGATCGTCACCCTGGTTCGCTCCGCCCGCGCGAGGGTCCCGGGTGGGGCCTGGTACCCGCGGAGGTCGGCGACCAGGTCGAGCACGCCGTACTGGAACCGCCAGCCCCGGGCCGTGAAGAAGGCGGCCGCACCCGGCAGGTCCTCGGGCACTCCCGGCCACAGGTAGTCGAAGCCCCCGCTGCCGAGGGCGACGGTCGTGACCCCGAGCGCCCGCAACCGCTCGGTCCCGGCCTCGAGCAGCCGGGTCCCGATCCCCTGCCGCTGCACGGAGGGGTCGACCAGCAGCAGCTGGACCCCGCCCTGGCGCTCGCCGCCCACCCCGACGCAGACGACCCCGACCGGCTCCTCGCCCGCCTCGGCGACCACGCCGGCATGCAGGACGTCGAGCCCGGCCGGCAGCACCGGCCAGGCATCCCCGATCGCCGCAGCCCACAGCCGCTCGAGCGCGGCCCGGTCGCCGGGCGGGTCGAGATCGCGGAGGCGCACGCGGTCGGCCATGGGCGGGGTCGCTCAGGTGCGGGCGATGGTCGCCAGCCAGGCGTGGGCGGCGCCGCGCTGCACGGCGCTGTCGATCAGCACCGGCTCGATCGAGTCCACGCGCCACCCGTCGGCGAAGGTCGCCCGGAGCTCGTCCCGGGTGATCCGCCGGGGCCCGAACGCGCCCGGCTGCCGGTCGCTGAAGCACAGCAGGAAGTACCGCCCTCCCGGTCGGAGCACCGCCCGCAGCCCGTCAACGAACACCCGGCGGTCGTCGTCCTCGAGGACGTGGAAGAGCCCGCTGTCCAGCACGGTGTCGAACTGCCCGTCGAGGCCGGTGAGGTCCAGGACGCTCCCGACCACGAACCTGGCCTCCAGGCCCCGCTGGACGGCCTTCTCCCTGGCCCGTTCGATGGCCGCCGCGGCCAGGTCGATCCCGGTGGCCTCCAGCCCCAGGCTCGCCGCCAGCAGCGCGTGCTCCCCGGTTCCGCACCCCACGTCCAGGACCCGCCCCCGGATCGCCCCGGCCTCGGCCAGCGCCAGCATCGCCGGCTGCGGCCGGCCCGTCTCCCACGGCGGCGTCCCCTCGTACAGCAGGTCGAAGTCCTCCGGCCGGCGCGGCTGCAGCACCGCCGGCATGCCCTGGAGCCGGGACGGCCCCCTGCCATCCCGCGGCCCACGCGCCGCGGGTCCGCCACCCGCCCCGGTCGTCTCCCCGGGCTCGCCCATGGTCCCCGCCTCGCTCATCAGAAGTGATGTATCACTTCTGATGTACCCGAGATCGACGGTGCGCGAAAGGAACCGCTCGGCGATGAGCACCTACGTCCTGATCCACGGAGCCGCCGACAGCGGGTGGTTCTGGCACCTGCTGGCGGCGGAACTGCATGCCCGGGGCCACGAGGTGGTGGCTCCGGACCTGCCCTGTGACGACGACTCGGCCGGGCTGGCGACCTACGCCGGCACGGTGGTCGACGCCGTCGGCGACCGCACCGGCCTGGTCGTGGTGGCCCAGTCGTTCGGTGGGTTCACCGCCCCGCTGGTCTGCGACCGGGTGCCGGTGGAGCTGCTGGTGCTGCTGGCGGGGATGGTCCCGGCACCCGGGGAGCGGGCGGAGGACTGGTGGGTCAACACCGGGTACGCGGAGGCCCGCAGGGAGCAGGCCGAGCGCGAAGGCCCGCCGCCCGACGACACCATCGGCCTGTTCCTCCACGACGTCCCGCCCGACCTGGCCGCCGAGGCGATGCGGCGGACCCGGCGCCAGTCCGACACCCCGGGCATGGAGCCATGGCCGCTCCCCGCCTGGCCGGACGTGCCGACGAGGTCCCTGCTCTGCCGCGACGACCGCCTCCTGCCGGCCGAGCTCATGCGCCGGGTTGCGCGCGACCGCCTCGGCATCACCGCCGACGAGATCGACGGCAGCCACTGCGTCGCGCTCAGCCGCCCCGCCGAGCTCGCCGACCGCCTCGAGTCCTTCCGGACGGACCGCTAGGAGCGGACCAGGTCCTCAGGCGCCCCCGATCAGCTGCACCCGCTGGTCGTGCCGCACGACTCGCAGACGAAGCACGACCCGGCCGGCCGCATCCGGACCCCGCAGGTCGAGCAGTAGGGGGCGTCGACCGCGGCCATGCCCGGGGTGAACGCCGGGGCCTGGGCCGCCACCGGCGCCGGCGGCTCACCGGCCGGGGCGGCCGGCCGCTGCTGGAGCTCGACCGGGACCGGGGCGGGGACCGCCTCGGAGGCCTCGACCGGCTCAGCGGGCAGCGCCGGCTCGGCGGTGCCGTTGACCTCGGCGGTGCGCTCGGCGGTGGTCCTGATCCCCAGGGCGTGGCGGGTCTCCACGTCCAGGTAGTCGATCGCCAGCCGGCGGGCCAGGTAGTCGACCAGGCTCTGGGCGATGCGGATGTCCTTGTCGTCGGTCATGCCGTTGGGCTCGAAGATCATGTTGGTGAACTTGGCCACCAGCGCCTCCAGCGGCACCCCGTACTGCAGGCCGACGCTGACCGCGATGGCGAAGGCGTCCATCACCCCCGACATGGTCGAGCCCTGCTTGGAGACCTTGACGAAGATCTCGCCCAGCCCGTCGTCGGGGTAGGACCCGGCGGTCAGGTAGCCCTCGATGTCCCCGACCCGGAACGAGGTCGTCCTGGACGGGCGCTGCTTGGGCAGGCGCCGGCGCACCGGGGCCTGGTCGACCTCGATGACGGCGCCGGTGTCGGTGGTGACCTTCTTGTCGGCCGACAGCGGCTGGCCGACCTTGCAGTTGTCGCGGTAGATGGCCAGCGCCTTGAGGCCGAGTTTCCAGCCCTCGACGTAGGCCCGCTCCACGTCCTCGACGGTGACCTGCTCGGGCATGTTCACCGTCTTGGAGATGGCCCCGCTGAGGAACGGCTGGGCCGCCGCCATCATGCGGATGTGGCCCATGTAGTGGATCGGCGAGTCGCCCATGGCGCAGTCGAACACCGGGTAGTGCTCGGCCCGCAGCGCCGGGGCGCCCTTGACCGAGTTGTTCTCGGCCACGTACTCGGTGATCGCCTGGACGTGCTCGTCGGCGTAGCCGAGGGTCCGCAGGGCCCGCGGCACCGTCTGGTTGACGATCGACATCGAGCCCCCGCCGACCAGCTTCTTGGTCTTGACCAGGGCCAGGTCGGGCTCGATGCCGGTGGTGTCGCAGTCCATCAGCAGGCCGATGGTCCCGGTGGGGGCGAGCACGCTGGCCTGGGCGTTGCGGTAGCCGTGCTCGGTGCCGAGCTCGATGGCCTCGTCCCAGGCGGTGCGGGCCGCCTCGAACAGGTCGGTCTGGACGAACCCGGCGTCGATCTCGTCGACGGCGGCGCGGTGCTTGCCCATCACCCGCAGCATCGGCTCGCGGTTCTTCGGGTAGCCGGCGAACGGGCCCGTCACCTGGGCGATGCGGGCGCTGGTGCGGTAGGCGTGCCCGGTCATCAGGGCGGTGATCGACCCTGCCCAGGCCCGCCCGCCGTCGGAGTCGTAGGCCTTGCCGAGGGCCATCAGCAGCGCCCCCAGGTTGGCGTAGCCGAGCCCGAGCTGGCGGAAGTCCTTGGCGTTCTGGGTGATCCGCTCGGTCGGGTAGGAGGAGTTCCCGACGATGATCTCCTGGGCCAGGAACACGATCTCGACCGC
>DASZON010000420.1:0-1694 GCA_035550755.1 Actinomycetota bacterium
GGCCGCGAGGTCGGCCTGGTCGACGTGTTCCCGGTCGGGGCGGTCACCGTCGGCCAGCGGGGGAGCGAGCTGGCCGAGCTCGGGGCCATGGCCCGCTCGGCGGCCCGGGTCGACTGCTTCTCCGACGACGGCCTGCCCATCCGCGAGGCCCGGCTGCTGCGCCTGGCCCTGGAGTACACCCGGGCCTTCGACGCCGTGATCGCCGACCACGCCCAGGACGCCTCGCTCACCGACGGCGCCCAGATGCACGAGGGCGAGGTGTCGGCCATGCTCGGCCTGGCCGGGTGGCCGGCCGCCGCCGAGGAGATGGTGGTCGCCCGCGACCTGCTCCTGGCCGAGCTGACCGGCGGGCGCCTGCACCTGTGCCATGTGTCCACCGGCGGCGCCGTCGAGCTCATCCGGGCCGCCAGGGCCCGCGGGGTCCGGGTCACCGCCGAGGCCACCCCCCACCACGTCGCCCTCACCGACGAGGCCGCCCGCAGCTACGACCCGGTGTTCAAGGTCAACCCGCCCCTGCGCGAGAAGGCCGACGTCGAGGCCGTCCGCCACGGCCTGGCCGACGGCACCATCGACGCCATCGCCACCGACCACGCCCCCCACGCCCGCGAGGACAAGGAGGTCGAGTGGTCGACCGCCCCCCCGGGCATGCTCGGCCTGGAGACCGCCCTGGCCGTCACCCTCACCGAGCTGGTCGAGCCCGGCTACCTGGACCTGGCCACGGCGGTCGAGCGGCTGAGCACGGGGCCGGCGCGGTGCCGGCGGGTGCCGGGGCACGGGGGGCCGGTGGCGCCGGGGGCGCCGGCCAACCTGGCCCTGTTCGACCCGGCGGCGACCTGGACGGTCGACCGGGCGAGGCTGGCCAGCCGGGCCCGGAACACCCCCTTCCACGGGCGCGAGCTGCGCGGCCGGGTGGTCCACACCCTGCTGCGGGGCGCCTTCACCGTCCGCGACGGGCGGCCGACCCGGTGAGCTGGTTCCTGGGGGTGGTCGCGGTCCTGGTGGTGGCCGGGCTGGCGGTCGCCCTGGTCGGGTCGGCGGTGCGGCGCACCGTGACCCGCCAGCAGGACGGCCTGCCGCCCCTGCCCGACTGCCCACCGGCCAGGACGGCGCTGCTCAGCGGCCAGGCCCGCTACCTCGGGACGACCTTCGCCCCCTCGACCGTGCGCCGCTTCAACGGCTACGGGCTGCTCGGCCGGGGCGTGGTCGCCCTCGCCCTCGAGGACGGCGGGCTGCGGGTCGAGCGCGCCGGTGGCCCCTGGTGCATCCCGGCCGCCGACCTGCGCGGCGTCGAGCTCACCTCCCACCACGCCGGCAAGGAGGTCTACGCCGACAAGGTCCTGGTGGTCGACTGGCGGCTCGGCCCCACGACCCTGCGCTCGGGGTTCGTGCTCGACGAGGCCACCGCCCCCACCTGGGCGGCGCGGCTGTCGCCGCTGGTGCCCCGATGAGCCGGGAGGGGTTCGGGGAACCCCAGAGGGGTGCCCCGATGCCTAGGGAGGCGCTGCTGGCGCTGGAGGACGGGACCACCTTCCGCGGCGAGGCGTTCACCGCCGCGGCGGCCACGGTCGCCGGGGAGGTGGTGTTCAACACCGCCATGGGCGGCTACCAGGAGGTCCTGACCGACCCGTCCTACGCCGGCCAGCTCGTGTGCATGGCCGCCCCCGAGGTCGGCAACTACGGCACCGCCGGCGGCG
>DASZON010000421.1:0-2813 GCA_035550755.1 Actinomycetota bacterium
GGTGTTCCTCGACTCCCAGCCCGACCTGAACTGGCGCAACCCGCAGGTCCAGGAGGCGATGTTCGACACCCTGCGGTTCTGGCTGGCCCGGGGGATCGACGGGTTCCGGATCGACGCCCTGGTCGCCCTGGTCGAGGGCGACCAGCTACGCGACAACCCGCCCAACCCGAACTACCGGCCGGGCGAGGACTTCCCGTATGAGCGCGAGCTGTCGATCTGGAACATCGACCAGCCCGAGACCCGCGAGCTGGCCGCCCGGATGCGCAAGGTGGTCGACGAGTTCGGCGACGACCGGGTGCTCCTGGCCGAGTTGGGTGTCCCCCTCGAGCAGGCCGTGGCGTACTACGGCGACGCCGACGCCATCCAGGTCCCGTTCAACTTCGAGCTGCTCAGCGCCGCCTGGGACGCGCGGGGGATCGCCGGCTTCGTCGACCGCTATCTGGCCTCGCTCCCGGCCGGGGCCTGGCCCAACTGGGTGCTGGGCAACCACGACAGCCCCCGGGTGGCCAGCCGCCTCGGCCCGGCCCAGGCCCGGGTGGCGGCCATGCTACTGCTCACCCTGCCGGGCACGCCCATCCTCTACCAGGGCGAGGAGCTGGGCCTGACCGACGTCGAGATCCCGCCGGAGGAGGCCCTGGACCCGATCGCCCGCCTCATCCCCGGCCGGGGCCGCGACCCCGAGCGCACCCCCATGCCCTGGGAGGCCGGCCCGGGCGGCGGGTTCACCACCGGCCGTCCCTGGCTACCCCTCGGCGACGACAACCTGGCCCGCAACGTCGCCGCCCAGCGGGACGACCCCGCCTCTATGCTGTCCCTCCACCGCCGGCTGCTGGAGCTCCGCCGCCGGACTCCGGCCCTGGTCACCGGCGCCTATCAGCCGGTCGAGGCCGACGGCGACGTCCTCGTCTACCTGCGCGACGACGGCGACGGCCGCTTCCTGGTCGCCCTCAACCTCGGCCCCCGCCCGGCCCGCCTGGCCGTCCCCGCCGAGGCGGCCGGCGGCCGGGTGCTGGTCTCGACCTACCCCGACCGCGAGGGCGCCCCGGCCGGCCCCAGCCTGGAGCTGGGCGGCGACGAGGGGATGGTGCTCGGGTGATCCGCGACGACCTGCGCAACATCGCCATCGTGGCCCACGTCGACCACGGCAAGACGACCCTGGTCGACGCCATGCTGCGCCAGTCGGGGGTGTTCCGGGCCAACCAGGAGGTCGTCGACCGGGTGCTGGACTCGATGGACCTGGAGCGGGAGAAGGGCATCACCATCCTGGCCAAGCAGACCGCGGTCGAGTTCCGGGGGGTGCGGATCAACGTGGTCGACACCCCCGGCCACGCCGACTTCGGGGGCGAGGTCGAGCGGACCCTGCGGATGGTCGACGCCGTGCTGCTGCTGGTCGACGCCAGCGAGGGGCCGCTGCCCCAGACCCGCTACGTGCTCGGCAAGGCCCTGCAGCGGCGGCTGCCGGTGATCGTCTGTGTCAACAAGGTCGACCGCTCCGACGCCCGCCCCGCCGAGGTCGTGCACGAGATCGAGGAGCTGTTCCTGGACCTTGACGCCGACGAGGACCAGATCGGCTTCCCGATCCTGTACGCCAACGCCCGCACCGGGAGGGCCGGCCACCGGCCCGACGAGCTCGCCGGCGACCTCGCCCCGCTGCTGGAGACGATCGTCTCCACCACCCCGCCGCCGTCCTACGAGCCCGGCCATCCGCTCCAGTTCCTGGTGACCAACCTGGACGCCGACCCCTACGTGGGCCGGCTGGCCGTGGGGCGGCTGTGGCAGGGCGAGGTCAGCGTCGGCGAGCGGGTCGGGGTGGCCAAGCGCGACGGCAGCCTGGCCCTGGCCAAGGTGACCAAGATCGCCGGGGCCATCGGCCTGTCCCGCTCCGAGCTGGACCACGCCGGGCCGGGGGAGATCGTGGCCATCGCCGGGCTGGGCGACGTCACCGTCGGCGAGACCGTCACCGACCCCGACGACCCCCGGCCCCTGCCGGTGGTGGCGATCGACGATCCCAGCATCTCGATGCGGTTCGGGGTCAACACCTCACCGTTCGCCGGCAACGACGGCAGCTACCTGACCAGCCGCCACCTCTCCGAGCGGCTGGACCGTGAGGTGCTCGGGAACGTGGCCATCCGCGTGCTGCCCACCGACTCACCCGACACCTTCGAGGTCCAGGGCCGGGGCGAGCTCCAGCTGGCCGTGCTGATCGAGCAGGCCCGCCGCGAGGGCTACGAGCTGGAGGTGTCGCGGCCCGAGGTCATCACCCGGACGGTCGACGGGCGGGTCCAGGAGCCGTACGAGGCCGTCACCCTGGACGTGCCCGAGGAGTTCGTGGGCGTGGTCACCCAGGGCCTGGCCCTGCGCCGGGGCCGCATGACCGAGATGGTCAACCACGGCACCGGCTGGGTGCGCCTGGAGTTCCGGGTGCCGGCCCGGGGGCTGATCGGCTTCCGCTCGGTCCTGCTCACCGCCACCCGGGGCACGGCCATCCTCCACCACCTGTTCGACGGCTACGACGACTGGGCCGGGCCGATCTCCGACCGGGTCAACGGGGCCCTGGTCGCCGACCGGGTCGGGGTCACCACCGGCTACGCCCTCTGGCAGCTCCAGGAGCGGGGCGAGCTGTTCGTCGGCCCCGGCACCCAGGTCTACGAGGGCATGGTCATCGGCGAGAACGCCCGCCCCGAGGACATCGACGTCAACCCGACCCGCGAGAAGCAGAAGACCAACATCCGCACCCACGCCTCGGACGAGGCCATCCGCCTGGTCCCGCCGACCGAGCTGTCGCTGGAGCAGGCCATCGAGCGGATCGGCCC
>DASZON010000422.1:0-4080 GCA_035550755.1 Actinomycetota bacterium
GGCCAGAGCGAGCGGTCGACCATGGTCCCCGAGGTGTCCAGGCGCACCCCCCACAGCCGCTCCCCGAACGCCCGGGCGCAGGCCAGCGCGGTCGCCACCGAGTCGTTGTCGAAGTCGACCAGGGCGATCAGGGGCACCCCGGGGAAGCGGCGGGCGAAGGCGGCCACCGCGGCCACCGTGTCCCCGCCGAAGGTGGCGATCAGGGCATGGGGGATGGTCCCCAGCCCGCGCTCGCCCCACCAGGCCGCCTGGGCGTCGGTGGCCACCCCCTCGGCCCCGCCCACGAAGGCGGCGTAGCCGTCGCCGCCCTGGGTCGCCCAGTGGTCGAAGCGGTCGGCGAAGAACAGCACCGGCTTGCCCCCGGCCGCGTCCACCACCCGGCGGACGTTGCTGGCGACCAGGGTCCGGCGGGCCAGGGCGCCCAGGTACACGCTCTCCAGGTGGGCGACCAGACGGTAGGGCCCGGCGACCTCCACGACCGGCTCCCAGGCGTCGATCCGGTCGCCGTCGCGAAGGGCCGACACCGTCAGCCGCCCCGGGGCGGCCGGCCGCCAGTGGCGGTCGAAGGCGGCCTCGGCCTCGACCTGGGCCCGGACCGCCTCCACCCAGGCCCCGCCGCCCTGGGAGCGGGCCCGGCGGGCCCGGTCGCGGGCGGCCAGGTAGGCCGCGAAGGCCCGGTCGGCGGCCTGCTCGTCGCGGAACTCGCCGGCGCCGAGGGCGAGCACGGCCAGGGCCTCGTCGACCCCGCAGGCGACCATGGCGTCGGCCCGCTGGAACACCTGCATGGTGACCTGGGTGTCGTCGCCCTCGGCGGCCAGGATCCGCCGGGAGCGGTCGAAGTAGACCGCCGAGCGGTAGCCGGCCCGCAGCTCCACCACCGGCAGGTCGAAGATCCAGGCGGCCAGCCGGCCGTCCACCGTGCGCGTCTCCATGGTGCAACACTATGCTCCGAGCATGGCTGAGCGGAGGAGTCCTTGACCCGGTTCCGGAACCTGGTGGTCACCACGATCGCCGCCACCTTCGTGCTGATCGCCGTGGGAGGGCTGGTCCGGGCGACCGACTCCGGGCTCGGCTGCCCCGACTGGCCGCGCTGCTTCGGCAAGCTCGTGCCCCCGGCCGAGCTCCACGCCTGGATCGAGCACTCCCACCGGCTGGTCGCCTCGGTGGTGGTGGTGCTGGTGGCGCTGCTGGTGGTGGCCGCCTGGCGGACCGGCCAGGACAAGGTGGTCCGCCGGGCGGCGGTGGCCGCCCTGGTCATGGTCCTGGCCCAGGCGCTGATCGGGGCGTTCGTGGTCTGGTGGAAGCTGCGGGCCGACTCGGTCACCCTGCACCTGGCCACCGCCCTGGCCCTGGTCGGCCTGCTCATCTGGATCGGCTTCCGGGCCCGCCACGGCGCCGCTGACCCGGCCCGCCGGGCCGTCCAGGACCGCCGCTTCGTCCGCCTGGCCGCGGCCACCGCCGGCCTGCTCTATCTGCAGATGCTGGTCGGCTCGACCGTGACCGGCCACCACGCCGGGCTGGCCTACCCCCTGGAGGTGCTCTGGCCCGACCTGGGGATGAGCGTGGCCCGCATCCAGCTCGCCCACCGCACCCTGGCTGTGCTGGTGGGGACGCTGATCGTGGTCACCTGGGTGGTGGCCCGGCGCACCCAGCGGGCCCACCCGACCGTGACCCGGCTCGCCGGCTACGCCACCGGGCTGGTGGCCGTCCAGATCGGCCTGGGCGTGGCCAACGTGGCCAACCGCCTGTCGGCCCTGACCGTGGTCCCCCACCTGGCCGTCGGCGCCCTGCTGTGGGGGACGATGGTGGCCCTCGTGCTGCACGCCGACCGGTTCGCCGGCATGCCCGAGCGGGATCCGGCCGAGCCCGGGCCGGCCCCCGAGCGCACCGCCGGCCAGTCGGTGCGGGCGTACTTCCTGCTCACCAAGCCCCGCATCATCGAGCTGCTGCTGGTCACCACCGTGCCGACCATGTTCATCGCCGCCCGCGGGGTGCCGTCGCCCTGGCTGATGGCGGCCACCCTGGTCGGCGGCGCCCTGTCGGCGGCCAGCGCCAACGTCCTCAACTGCTACCTGGACCGCGACATCGACGCCCTGATGCGGCGCACGGCCCGCCGGCCCCTGCCCGCCCACCGGGTCGAGCCGGCCGACGCCCTGCGGTTCGGGCTGGTCCTGGGGGTGGCCGGGTTCGTGTGGCTGTGGGCCCTGGTCAACCTGCTCTCGGCCGTGCTGGCCACCTCGGCCATCCTGTTCTACGTGTTCGTCTACACCATCGGCCTCAAGCGCCGCTCGACCCAGAACATCGTCATCGGCGGGGCCGCCGGGGCCGTGCCGGTGCTGGTCGGCTGGTCGGCGGTGACCGGCCGGGTCGGCCTGCCGGCCCTGGTGCTGTTCGCGATCATCTTCTACTGGACCCCGCCGCACTTCTGGGCCCTGTCGCTGCGCTACAAGGACGACTACGCCGCCGCCGGGGTGCCGATGCTGCCGGTCGTCCGGGGGGCCCGGGAGACCTCGACCCAGATCCTCTACTACACGGTGCTGCTGGTGGCCGTGACCCTGCTGCTGTACCCGGCCGGCCGCATGGGCGCGCTGTACCTGGCCACCGCCGTGGCCCTCGGCGGGGCGTTCATCTGGCGGGCCCTCGAGCTGCGCCGGGACCTCACCGGCCGCCGGGCCATCCGGCTCTTCAGCTTCTCCAACACCTACCTGGCCCTGCTGTTTCTCGCCATGGCCGTCGATGCAGTGGTACGTGGAGGGGCATGAGGTACAGTCGTTCCGATCCCGACCACCCAGGAAGCGAGGCGACCGGAGACAGATGCGACGCGCGCGGTTGATCGGCACCGCCCTGGCCGCGGTGCTGGTGCTGTCAGGATGCGGAGCGCTCACCCCGGTCACCGAGCAGGGCCGCGACATCCACGGGCTCTACAACCTCCTGTTCGTCGCCGCCGCGATCGTCTTCGTGCTGGTCGAGGCGGCGATCGTGTTCGCCGTGGTCCGCTACCGGCGCCGCAGCGACATGCTCCCGCCCCAGTTCCACGGCAACAACCTGCTCGAGGTCGTCTGGACGGTGGTGCCGCTGCTGCTCGTGGCCGTCCTGTTCGTCCTCGGCTGGGGGGTCCTCAACAAGGTCGACGCCCGGGCCGACACCCCGCGGGTGACCGTCAACGTGGTCGGCTTCCAGTGGCAGTGGCAGTTCACCTACCAGGGCGAGCGGGTGCCCCTGCCCGAGGGCCAGCCGCCCGAGGACCTGACGGTCAAGGGCACCATCGCCAAGCCGCCGGTCATGTACCTGCCGGTGGGCGAGCCGATCCGGTTCACCACCGAGGCCAAGGACGTCATCCACTCGTTCTACGTGCGCGAGTTCCTGTTCAAGCGGGACGCCTTCCCCGGCCACGTCAACACCTTCGACATCACCATCACCAAGCCGGGCGACTACGGCGGCCAGTGCACCGAGTACTGCGGCCTGGCCCACCAGGCGATGCGCTTCACCGTCCGGGCGGTGTCCCGGCCCGCGTTCGAGGCCTGGGTCGCCAAGGCCAAGAAGGAACAGGCCAGCGGCTGCCCGGCCGACCCCAACCCGCGCTCGATCGCGGCCAAGAACATCGCCTTCAACAAGGACTGCCTGTCCGGCCCGGTGAACCGGCCCTTCGACATCACCTTCGACAACCAGGAGCCGGTGCCCCACAACGTGGTCTTCTTCAACGGCCAGAACGCCGACGCCCCGCCGATCCTCCCGGCCAGCCAGACCCCGCCGTTCCCCGGCCCCAAGGAGACGACCTACAAGCTGCCCGCGCTCAAGGCCGGCAGCTACTTCTTCCACTGCGAGGTCCACCCCACCGCCATGCAGGGCAAGCTCCAGGTCCGGTCCAGGTAAGGAGTTCGATCAGATGGCGATCACGCAAGCCCGGCCCGAGGCCGCCGACGCGGCACACGGCATCGGCCCTCGGCGCCACCCGATCGCGGCCTGGCTGACCACCACCGACCACAAGAAGATCGGGATCATGTACCTGGTCAACTCGTACTTCTGGTTCGGGGTGGCCGGGCTCCTGGCGGTGTTCATCCGGGCCGAGCTGGCCGAGCC
>DASZON010000423.1:0-6182 GCA_035550755.1 Actinomycetota bacterium
TCGCCTCGCAGGTGGGCGGCGAGCAGGGCTTCGTCGCTCGGGTCGCTCACGAGGTCAGCGAGACGTTGGTCACCCCGCCCCGGTACTTGCCCTGGTCGTCCTGGGGCAGGCTGGAGAACCAGATCATCAGGTACCGGTGGCTGCCGCCCTTCAGGCTCAACGTCCTGCGCGCGGTGACCGTCGCCGGGGTGGTCAGCGACGTCCACCCCTCCAGGCTGGAGGCCCGCTCGTCGGCGCCGTAGATGGTGACCTGGCTGCCGCCGGTCGGGTTCAGGGTGAGCGACATCCGCCCGACCTCCTGGGGGCGGCCCAGGTCGAGCACCAGGCCGACGCCCTGCTTGATGCCGCCGGGGCCGAAGTTCTGGTTGTAGCCCTCGGTCTGCCAGCGGCTGTTCCGGTCGGTGTCGATGGCGAAGCGGGCCATGGCGTCGTTCTCGCGGCCGTCGTCGCCGTTGGGGTCGAAGGAGCTGGCGACGGCCACCGGGACCCGGGTGGCCGGGGTGCTGGTGGCCGGCGACCGGGTGGACCCCGAGGGGCGGTCGTCACCGAACAGGTTGCCGAGGTCGTCCTTGGCCAGGGTGAGGCCGACCGCGACCAGGACGGCGGCCACGGCGACCAGGGCCAGGACCCAGCCGAGGAGGCGGCCCTCGTGGCGCAGGAATCCCCGCGAGGGGGTGACGTCGGGGCCGGTCGGGGCCGGGGGGATGTGGTACCGCTCGTCCGGCGGGGTGCTGTCGGCGCCGGTGGCCGACCGCGAGAGGGCGGCGGCCATCGCCTGGACGGTCTGGAACCGGTCGTCGGGGTCGGCGGCCATGGCCTGGCGGACGACCGTGTCCAGGTCGCGGGGGACCCCGGCCCGCAGGGCCCGCGGCGGGATGGTGGTCGACGGGTCGACCCCGGGCGCCCGGGCGGTGAGCATCTCGTAGAGGCAGGCCCCGAGGCCGTAGACGTCGGCCCGCCCGTCGGCGTCGTCACCCCTGACGACCTCGGGGGCGAGGTAGCCGTCGACCCCGAGGACCTCGCCGGTGCGGCCGGGGTCCTCCTCGGTGGCCGCCCTGGCGATCGAGAAGTCGGCCACCTTCACCGTGCCGTCGTCGGCCAGCAGGATGTTGCCCGGCTTGAGGCTGCCGTGGCAGACCCCGGCCTGGTGGGCGTAGTCGAGGGCGGCCGCGACCTCGAGCGAGAGCCGGGCCGCCCGCGACGGCGGCAGCGGGCCGTGGCGGCCGATGGCCTCCCGCAGGGTCGGGCCGTTGACCAGCTCCATCACGACGTAGGCGACGGTCCCCTGCTCGCCGGTGTCGTACAGGGCGACGATGTTGGGGTGGGTCAGGCGGGCGGCGTTGACCGCCTCCTCGTGGAAGCGGGTCCGGAAGCTCGGGTCGGCGGCCAGCTCGGGGTGCAGAACCTTGACCACGACGTCCCGGCCGAGGACACGGTCGTGCCCGCGCCAGACGCTTGTCATGCCGCCCGATGCGACCTGCTCGCTGAGCTCGTAGCGCTCGGCGAGCAGTCGGGGCAGACCGGAGCCGACCTGCGACATGCTCATATACGAGAAGCGGGGCGTTGGACCCCGGGGATCGCGACCCCCGAAGTCTAACAAGAAGCATCCTTTCCGACCGCCGAGACGGTCAGCCGGTCGGCCTGACGGCCCCGATGTAGTCGCGCCGGCCGATGGAGGCGACCCGGACCCTGGCCCCGGAATAGGGGGCCTCGATCATGGCGCCGCCGCCGATGTACATGCCGACGTGGTGGATGGTGCCGGGGTTGCCGGTGTTGCGGGCGAAGAACACGAGGTCTCCCGGGGCCAGGCCGCCCAGGCCGACGTGGGGGCCGGCGCCCCACTGGGCCCGGCTGACCCGGGGCAGCCAGACCCCGGCGCTGCGGTAGGCGGCCATGGTCAGGCCCGAGCAGTCGTACGAGCTCGGCCCGGACGCCCCCCACACGTACGGCTTGCCCAGCTGGGCTCTGGCGAACGCGACCGCCCGGGCGGCGGCCCCGGACGGGGCGCCGGCCCCGCCCGGCCCGGCCCAGGCCCGGCCGCCGCCGGCGGCGGCGGCCCGCGCCCTGGCCGCCCGTTCGGCGGCCAGCCGGCGGAGCAGCGCCTGGCGCCGCAGCCGCTCCTGGCGGTGGCGCTCGGCGATCACCGCCCGCCGGAGCTGGCGGCCGAGACGCTTGAGGTAGCGGCGCTGGGCGGCCAGCCGGGACTCGATCTGGCGGCGCTTGGCGACCAGGCGGGCCCGCAGCCGCTCCTGGCGTTCGGCCTGGTCGGCCAGCCTGGCCGCCAGGGCCTCGACCTCGCGGCGCAGCCGGTCGACCCGGTCGATGGCGGCCCGGTCGGCCCCCACCACCTGCTCCTGGTACTTGGCGGTGACGAGGGCGTCGTGGACGTTGTCGGCGCCCAGCAGCTGGCCAAGGGTCGACGGCGCCCCGCCGGTGTAGATCGTCCAGAGCCGCCGGCCGAGCACGCGCTGGGCGGCGCGCAGCTGGCGGCGGGCCGTGACCACCTGCCGGTGGGTCCTTGCCTGCTCGGTGCGGGTCCGGGCCAGAGCCTCGTGGACCTCGTTGTAGTCCTCGACCAGGCTCTCGACCCGGGCGTGCATGCGGTCGATGGCCGCCTGGACCCGGGCCGCCTTGGCCCGCAGCCGCGTGATCCTGCGGGCCGGCGACTCGCCCGGGGCGGCGTCGGCGACCTGCCGGTCGACGCCGACACCGCCGAGGGCGACGGCGGACAGCACGAGCACGACGAGAAGACGCTGAAGCTGGCGCAGGGGGAAGTCCCTTTCGTGGCGAGGGTCTGCGGCCGGGCGGGGACCCTCTCACGCCGGCCCGGCCCCCGCCAACTACCGCCGCCAATTTCGCTGCGGCTCCGCACGGGCTCGTCCGGAATTCGGCGGGAATATTTCGTCAGGAATGGCTAGGCGCTGTCCCCCGGCCTGCTGGCCGGGCGGCTCCGGCCGCGGCGGCGGACGAGCTCCAGCAGCAGCCCGATCTCCTGGACCCGCAGGAGGCGGGCCGCGACCAGGTAGGTGGCGGCGCCCGCGGCCACCCCGGCGACCACGGTGACCAGGTCGCGGCCGAAGCCGGGGTCGACCAGGGCCCCGGCGGCCCGGGCGACCAGGACGGTCACCCCGAACATGATCAGCCCGGCGGCCGCCATGCGGCCGACCGCGGCCAGGATGGTGCGGCCGCCGAGCCCGCCGATCCGCCTCGACATGACGTACAGCAGCAGGGCCGAGCCGACCGTGTAGCTGGTGGCGTGCCCGAGGGCCAGGCCGGGGATCTTCCACTGCACCGGGAGCAGGTTGAACAGCAGCAGGTCGACGACCACGTTGACCCCGACCGCGACCACGTTGACCCGGAAGGTGGTGCGGGTGTCCTGGAGGGCGTAGAAGGCCCGCAGGACCAGCTGGTAGGTCGAGAACGGCACCAGCCCGATGACGAACACCATCAGCACCGGCACCAGCAGCGAGGTGCTCGCCTCGGTGACCACCCCGTGCTCCAGCAGCAGCCGGACGATCGGGCCGGCCAGGGCCAGGTAGCCGAGGGCGGCCGGCAGCAGGACGGCCGCGGTGAGCCGGATCCCCCTGGCCAGGGTGGCCCGGAACGCGTCCCAGTCCCGGACCACGGCCTGCTCGCTGAGGGGGGGCAGCAGTGCGGTGATGACCGAGACGGCGATCACCCCGTGGGGGAGCTGGAAGAAGATGAACGCGGTCGTGTACGCGGTGTAGCCGCCCTGGACCCCGTAGGCCAGGACCGGGACCAGCAGGTAGCCGAGCTGGTTGGTGATCACGTAGCCGACGGTGTAGGCCGACAGGGTGGCCATCTTGCGGATCGCCCGGTCGCGCCAGTTCCAGACGAAGTGGAAGCGGAAGCCGATCCGGCGCAGGAACGGCCACTGGACCAGGGTCATGGCCGCCACCCCGGCGGTGGTGCCGAGACCGAGCAGAAGCTTCTGGCCGGTGGTGACCTCGCCGACCTGGGGGACCTGCTGGCCGACGAGGGCGTGGAAGGTGAGCCCGACGGCGATCACGACCAGGTTGTTGAGGATCGGGGCGAACATCGGCACCCCGAACCGCCGGTGGGCGTTGAGCAGGCCGGTCATCACCGCCCCGACCCCGTAGAAGACGATCTGGGGCATGAACATGGCCAGCAGCTGGCCGCCGACCTCGATCGCCTGGGCGCGCTCCTCCGGCGTCCCCGAGTGGATGTACAGCCGGATGATCCAGGGGGCGGCCACGATGGCGACGGCGGCCAGCAGCCCGAGGCCGGCGATGGCGATGGTCATGGTGGCCCTGGCCACGTGCCAGGCCTGGCGCTGGCCGCGGGTGCTGCGGACCTCGACGAACACGGGCACGAAGATCGACGACAGGATCCCGCCGAGGACCAGCTCGTAGATGATGTTCGGGGTGGTGTTGGCGACGTTGTAGACGTCGGCCAGGCGGCTCTCGCCCACGCCGAGGGTGGCGACCAGCACCGTGACCCGTAGCAGCCCGGTGATCCGCGACAGCAGGGTCCCGGTGGCCATCACGGCCGTCGACCGGGCCAGGCTCGGTTCGGCGGCCCCTGCGTTCACCGCCCGGGTCACCGTTCGGTCCCGTTGCGGCGGCGGCCGAAGCGCCACCACAGCAGCAGCACCCCGACCGCCCCGCCGGTCAGGGCCAGAGCGACCCGGTTGAAGGCGGTGGAGATGAGGCGGATCTCACCGGCCGCGATCTGCTCGCGGGTGTCGGGGGTGAGCACGTCGACCTGGATGGGGAAGGTCCCGGTGGCCCGGGTGCCGACCGGGAGCAGCTGGGTCGTGCGCCGCCGCGGCTCGAGCTCGAACGGGTCGCTGGCCTTGGGCAGGTCGACCTTGGGCGAGGTCAGCCGCAGGACGACCGTGACCCGCTCGTCGGAGTCGTTGGCCACGGTGATCGGGATGGTGCCCCGGCGGGCCGTGAGGGTGACCGGGGTGGTGCCGACGTGGATCCGCCGGTACACGCTCCGGATGCCCGTGGTGACGGCCCGGATGTAGCCGCGGCCCCTGGCCCGCTCGTCGTCCGGGCGCCAGTCGCTCGACTCGGCGACCTGCAGGTCCCGCTGGTAGTTGCCCGAGGCGGGGGTGAAGTCGTTGCCGACCGCGCGCAGGAAGCTGTCCAGGCCCGAGCGGGTGTCCTCGACCAGGTCGAGGTAGCGGCGGGGGAGCCCGGCGGCGACGTCGGCCGAGGTGACCGTGGCCAGGCGTCGCTCGCCCTCCTCCGGCCCCTGGGCCACCTCGGCGGCCAGGGTCGTGGCCTGCTCGAGCCGCAGCCATGGAGCCCGGCCCAGCCCGCGGACCAGCGACCGGAAGAACGCCCCGGGCGGCCGCCAGCCCTGGGGCGGGGCGAGCAGGACGCCCCTGGGGTCGGTCGAGTTGGGCCGCTCCAGCCAGGTCACGGCCGTCTCGGCCAGGACCCGCTGGGCCCACTCGGCCGGGGCCGTGGCCGCCCGCGGGTCGCTGAGGGCCCCGGACAGGGCGGTGTCGCCGACCAGGGCCCGCTGCGGCTCGGGCCCGCCGCCGAGGTCGACGGTGGCGTTCTGGGTGACCCCGGACGGCGGCGCCGGCAGGTGCCGGGGGTCGAGGACGACCACGTCGCTGCCGGTCTGCTCCAGGGTCTGGAGCAGGGCGCCGTCCACCGCGCCGTCGACCGGCCAGGCCAGGCTGGTGAGGGGGGCGGTCCCGAGGCCCTGGGTGAGCAGGTCCCGGCCGATCCCCACGGCGTTGGCCGCCCTGGCCCCGCCGCCCGCCCCGACCAGGGCCGGGAGGTCGGCGTTGCCGAAGGGGAAGGCGGCCGGCGGGTGGTCGCTGGCCGCCTTCTTGAGCGACTGGAGGAACCCGGCGGCGTCCTGCGAGCGCGGGTCACCCGGTCCGATGGGGGTCCGGCGGTCGCCCTCGCGCAGCCGCCAGCCCCCGGCCATGGCGGTGGCCTCCTCGACCAGCATGGCGTCGACCACCATGGTCACGGCCGGGGCGTCGTCCCTGGCCAGCTCGTCCGCGACCGCGCCGAGGGAGCCGCCGGGGGCGAGCAGCCCGGCCAGCCCGTCGTCGATGAAGTCGCCGGCCGGGTTGCGGTGGGTGGGCTCGCGCACCGGCACCAGCAGGGACGCCCGCAGGGGCCAGTGGGCCGGGGCCGGCAGGTCGACCACGAAGGTGGTCAGGCTGT
>DASZON010000424.1:0-9412 GCA_035550755.1 Actinomycetota bacterium
ACCGGCCGGCGGGACCTGCTGGTCTACGACCGCGAGGACCCCGACGCCTGCCAGGAGGTCGTCCAGCTCACCGACGAGGAGGCCGACGCCCTGGCCGAGCTGCTGGGGGCGGCCCGGCTGGTCGAGCACCTGGCCGCCCTCACCCAGCGGATCGAGGGGCTGGCCATCGACTGGCTGCCCATCCGGCAGGGCAGCCCCTATGCCGGCCAGGCGATCGCCGACACCCAGGCCCGCAGCCGCACCGGGGTGTCGATCGTGGCCATCGTCCGCGGCGACGGCGCCATCCCCGCCCCCGCCCCCGACGCCGGCCTCGAGCCCGGCGACACCCTGGTGGTCGTCGGCACCGCCCGGGGCGTCAAGGAGCTCGCGAAGCTGCTGGGGAGCTGACCGGCGGTGCACGGCGCCGCCGTCCTCCTGGAGCTCGGCGGGGTGATCCTGGGGCTGGGGGTGCTCGGGCGGCTGGCCGGCCGCTTCGGCCTCTCGGCCATCCCCCTGTACCTGCTGGCCGGCCTGGCCTTCGGCGAGGGCGGGCTGCTGCCGCTGGTCACCGCGCAGGAGTTCATCGAGGTCGGGGCCGAGGTCGGGGTCATCCTGCTTCTGCTCCTGCTCGGCCTCGAGTACTCGGCGGCCGAGCTGGTGGGCGGCCTGCGCTCGGCCCTCCCGGCCGGCCTGGTCGACCTCGGGCTCAACTTCACCCCCGGCGTGGTCGCCGGGCTGCTGCTCGGCTGGTCGCCGCTGGCCGCGGTGGTGCTGGGCGGGGTGACGTACGCGACCTCGTCCGGGATCGTGGCCAAGGTCCTCGGCGACCTGGGCCGCATCGGCAACCGCGAGACCCCGGTGGTGCTGTCGATCGTGGTCGTCGAGGACCTGGCCATGGCCGCCTACCTGCCGCTGGTCACCGGGCTGCTGGTCGGGGGCGGCCTGCTCGCCGGGGCCCTGCCGGTCGGGATCGCCCTGGCCACCGTGGCCCTGGTCCTGCTGGTGGCCGTCCGCTACGGCGAGACCCTGAGCCGGCTGGTGTTCAGCCCCAGCGACGAGGTCCTGCTGCTGGTCATCCTCGGCCTGACCCTGGTCGTGGCCGGGATCGCCGAGCGGCTCCAGGTGTCGGCGGCGGTGGGGGCGTTCCTGGTCGGCATCGCCCTGTCCGGCCGGGCCGCCGAGGCCGCCCACAGCCTCCTCACCCCGCTGCGGGACCTGTTCGCGGCCGTGTTCTTCGTGTTCTTCGGGCTCCAGAGCGACCCGCGGTCGATCCCGCCGGTCGCCCTCGCCGCCACCGCCCTGGCCCTGGTCACGGTGGCCACCAAGGTGGCCACCGGCTGGTGGGCGGCCCGGCGGGCCGGGGTCGGGCCCCGGGGGCGCTGGCGGGCCGGGACCATCCTGGTCGCCCACGGCGAGTTCTCGATCGTGATCGCCGGCCTGGCCGTGGCCGCCGGCCGCGAGCCCGACCTTGGCCCGCTGGCCACCGCCTACGTGCTGATCCTGGCCGGGCTCGGCCCGGTCCTGGCCCGGACCTCCGAGGCCCTGCGGGTCGGCCTGGCCCGGCCCTTCACAGCTCTTGCAGGGCGGCGATCCGCTCGTCCACCGGCGGATGCGTGGCGTCCCCGGGAGCCATGATCCACAGGTGGCGCAGGCCGGGCGGCTCGGGCGTCCCCGCCCGCTCGGCCAGCTTGCGCAGGGCGCTGACCAGGCCGGGCGGGTAGCGGGTGAGGCGGGCCCCACCCTCGTCGGCGTCGAACTCGCGCCGGACCGGGGCGAGCAGCCGCATCAGCCCCGGCACCCGGCCGAGGGCGACCCCGAGGGTGGCCAGGCGCGCTCCCCAGCTCCAGATGTGGTTGAGCTCGTGGGCGAGCACGCCCTCCAGCTCGACCCGGTTCAGGGTGCCCAGCAGCCCGGTGGTGACGACCAGGGCCGACCGTTCGGGGTCACGGCCGACCGAGAAGGCGTTGGCGGCGTCGCTGTCGGCCACGTACAGCCGCGGCTTGGGCAGCCCGGCCGCCTGGGCCAGGCCGTCGACCAGGTTGGCGTAGCGGGGCCAGCGGACGGGGTCGGCCGGCTGGGCGCCGGCGTCGCGCAGGGCGGCCCGCTCCCCGATCCCGGGGGCGAACCCGACCACCAGCACGGCCAGGCCCAGCCCGGCCCCGAGCCCGCTCACCCCCAGGCCCAGGACCAGGGTGACCAGCAGCCCGACCACGGCCAGGGCGGCGACCACGATCGCCACCGTGACCTGGTAGGCGCGGCGGTTGGCGGCGATCTGCTCCCGCAGGAGCACCAGGGTGCTCAAGGGATGAGGACGATGCCGACCCAGGTGCCGAAGACCACCGAGGCGACCAGCAGGGCGACGGGGGTGAGGCCGCCGTAGGCGCGGCCGAAGCGGCCGGGGCGGGGCTCGTCACCGGCCCGGACGTTGCGGTTGGCCAGCCCCAGCAGGGGCAGGGCGAGGACGGCCAGGACCCCCTGGGCGAGGCCGAGCAGCGCCCCCCAGCCGACCATGGTGGCCGACCCCAGCTCCTCGAACACCTGCCGGTAGACCAGCGCCAGCAGGGCCCCGGCGACCACCTGCACGATCACGCCGTAGATGTAGACCATGTTGGTGCGGTCCCTGACCAGCAGGCCGCCCTCGAACCGGAGCAGGTCCAGGCGGGTCAGCCGCAGCCCCAGGAACCCGGCGTACACCGTCGCCGCCACGATCGCCCCGATGATGCCGCCCCACAGGGCCGCCGCCACGTCCACGCCGCCTCCTCGACTCGCGCTCCGGCGCGCAGTGTACCGAAACGATCAGCCCCCGAGGGCCGTCCGGTAGACCTCGGCCACCTGGCCGGCCACCACCTCCCAGGCGTAGCGGCGGGCGGCGGCCGCGGCCGCCTCGCCCATGGCGGCCAGCCGGGCCGGGTTGTCGAGCAGGCCGGCCAGGGCGGCGGCCAGGGCCGCGGGGTCGCGGGGCGGGACCAGCAGCCCGTCGGCGCCGTCGCGGACCACGTCGCGGTAGCCGCCGATGTCCGAGCAGACCACCGGCAGGCCGACCGCCATGGCCTCGGCCAGGACGATCCCGAACGACTCGCCGCCGAGGCTCGGGGCGCAGAACACGTCAGCCGAGGCGTACCAGGAGGGCAGGTCGGCCTGGGGCACCGAGCCGACGAAGACCAGGTCGGGGCGGAGCCGGGGCGGGACCATGGCCATGGCCTTGCCCTGCTGGCCGCGGTCGTCGCGGCCGACCACCAGCAGCCGCAGCCGGGGGAAGGCCGGCTTGAGCCGCAGGAACGCCCGGACCAGATACTCCAGGCCCTTGCGGGGCTCGAGGCGGCCCACGAACAGGACGGTCGGGCTGTCCTGCTTCCAGCCGTCCAGCGGCTTGGGCGAGGCGAAGAACTCGGGCGCGACCCCGTTGGGGACCACCGCCATGGTCCCGCCGAAGCGGCGCTGCCAGGTGTCGCGGGCCGAGGCGCTGACCGCGATCCTGGCCCCCAGCCGGTCGTAGACCCGCCGCAGCAGCGGCGCCGCCGCCTCCAGGGCCAGCGATCGCTCGAGGTTGGCATGGAAGGTCCCGACCACCGGCACCTGGCCAGACTGGACGGTGGCCAGGAGCCCGGCGCTCGGGGACAGCGGCTCGTGGACGTGGAGGAGGTCGTAGCCGCCGCGGGCCACGGCCCGGCGGACCCGGTGAAGGGTGCGGGGGCCGAAGGCGATCCGGGCCACCGAGCCGTTGTAGGGCACGCCCACCGACCCGCCGAGGCCGACGAACCCGGGCTCGGCCACCGGCCGCTCGGCCGGGGCGAGCACGTCGACCCGGTGGCCGGCCCGCCGCAGCTCCTCGGCCAGGGCCCGCACGTGGTTGCCGACCCCGCCGGGCACGGTCCACTCGTACGGGCAGACGATGCCGATGTTCATGCCGCCGGGCCCCGGAAGTACGGGCTCAGGACGTGCCACTGGACGGGGTCGGCGGCGATCAGGGTCTCGAACTCGTCGGCCAGGCGCTGGGTGAGGGCCAGGGTGTCCTTGCGGGTGTCGCCGGTGAGCTCGGGCTCAAGGGGCGGGTGGACCACGGCCCGCCAGTGCCCGGGCCGGCGGTCGTGGTAGACGCTGCAGGGCAGCAGCGGCGCGCCGGTCCGGAGGGCGATGCTGGCCGGCCCGCCGGGCATGACCGCCCTGGCCCCGAACAGCCGCACCTCCAGCCCCCCGCCGGTCAGGTCACGGTCGCAGACCAGGCAGGCCAGGCGGTTGTCGCGCAGGGCCCGGATCACCCCCCGCAGGGTCTCGCTGCCGTCGTCGAGGGGCAGCAGCTCCAGGCCGAGGGCGCGGCGGTAGACGGCGAAGCGCTCGTACAGCTCGGCTGGGCGCAGCCGCTCCACCACCGCCGTGGCCGGGTAGCCGCTGGCCGCCAGCCAGGCCCCGCCGGCGTCCCAGTTGCCGATGTGGGGGCTGGCGAAGATGGCGCCCCGGCCGGCGGCCAGGGCGGTGTCGATGTGGTGGCGGCCCTCGATCCGCAGCCGCCGGCGGATCTCGGCCGCCGAGAGGTCCTCGAGCCGGAACGCCTCCACCCAGTAGCGGCCGTAGCTGGCGAACCCCCGCCGTACCGCCCGCTCCAGCTCCCGTGGCCCGGCCGACGGCCCCAGCACCTGGGCCAGGTTGGCGGTCAGGGCGTCGCGGCGGCCCCGGTCGAGGCGGTGGAAGACCCGCCCCCCGACCGTGCCGAGGCCGAACGCCAACGGCGCGGGGAGCTTGCGGACCAGCTTCCAGGCGACCAGCCAGCGGCGACTCGCCGCCTGGCTGTTGGGGATCACCTGCCGATGTCCGGCCCGGCCTCGGATTGCTGCCAGACGACCAGGATGCGCTGGACCACGGTGATGGCGGTGCCGGCGACCAGCACCCACAGACCGGCCTCGGCGTGGCCGAGCAGCAGGGCGATGCCGAGCACGATGACCCGCTCGGGCCGCTCGGCGATGCCGACGTTGCAGGCGAACCCGAGCGACTCGGCCCTGGCCTTGATATAGGAGACGATCAGCGACAGCCCGAGCACCACGGCGGCCAGCATGGCCATGACCCCGAGGTCGCTGACCACGGCGTACCAGATGACCCCGGCGAGCACGGCCGCGTCCGACAGGCGGTCGACGACCGAGTCGAGGAACGCGCCCCGGCGCGAGACCCGGCCCGAGGCCTTGGCCACGGCGCCGTCGAGCATGTCGGGGAGGCCGGAGAGGAGGCTGACCGCGCCGCCGATCGCGGGCCGGCCGGTGGCGATCAGGGCGCCGGCGCCGAGGCTGCCGGCGAGGCCGACCGCGGTCAGGCTGTTGGCGGTGATGCCGGCCTTGGCGAGAGCGTGGCCGGCCGGCTCGGTCACGTGACGGAAGGTGTCGCGGGCCTTGGACGAGAGCACTGGTGGCTACCTGTCGTGGACGGGGGCGCTCCTGGGGTGAGCGCCCATGGCTGAACTTTGGGAGGCTAGCACTTACCTAGACCAGCCTCAACGGCGACCGGTTACGGCGATATGCGGTGGTAGCATCGCCGCTCCGGCGAGATCGAGGGAGGCTGGCTGCCCGTGAAGAGCTACCCGACCGACCGTGTCCGCAACATCCTGATCGTCGGTCACGGGGGCGCCGGCAAGACCTCGCTCGTCGAGGCGGTGTGCCACGCCACCGGGGCCACCAACCGGCTGGGACGGGTCGAGGACGGGACCACCGTCACCGACTTCGAGCCCGAGGAGACCCGCAAGCACATCTCGGTGTCCCTGGCCGTGGCCCCGGTCGAGCACGACGGCTTCAAGATCAACCTGCTCGACGCCCCCGGCTACGCCGACTTCATCGGCGACGTCCGCTCGGCCCTGCCGGCCGCCGACGCCGTCCTGTTCGTGGTCTCGGCCGTGGAGGGCGTGGAGACCCAGACCGAGGTCGTCTGGACCATGGCCGAGGAGCTGGGCCTGCCCCGGGCGTTCTTCATCAACAAGCTCGACCGCGACCGGGCGTCGTTCTCCCGCTGCCTCGACGGCATCCAGGCCGCCTTCGGCAAGTCCTGCCCGCCGCTGTACCTGCCCATCGGCGAGGAGCAGGATTTCCGCGGGCTGGTCGGGCTGCTGTCGGCCCGGGCCTTCACCTACGAGGGCGGCCGGCGCAGCGAGGGCGAGGTCCCGGACGAGCTCACCGACGCCGCCGCCAGCCTCCGCGAGCAGCTCATCGAGGCGATCATCCAGGAGTCCGAGGACGAGGCGCTGATGGACCGCTACCTCGGCGGGGAGGAGATCGCCACCGGCGACCTGATCGGCGACCTGGAGCAGGCGGTCGCCGCCGGGCGGCTGTTCCCGGTCCTGGCCGGGGCGGCGATCCGCAACATCGGCGTGACCGAGCTGCTGGAGGTCTGCACCCAGGCCTTCCCCTCCCCCGCCGAGCGGCCCGAGGTCGAGGGCCGCCGCGCCGACCCCGACGGCCCGCTGACCGCGTACGTGTTCAAGACCATCTCCGACCCCTATGTGGGGCGGATGAACCTGTTCCGGGTCATCTCGGGCACCTTCCGACCCGACACGACCGTGTTCAACGCCACCAAGCGCAAGGACGAGCGGGTCGGCCACCTGCTGACCGTCCGGGGCAAGGCCCAGGAGCCGGCCGAGCAGGTGGCCGCCGGCGACATCGGCGCCGTGGCCAAGCTCACCGACACCGCCACCGGTGACACCCTGACCGCCAAGGACGCCCCGGTGGTGCTGCCGGCGCCGGTCATGCCCGACCCGCTGCTGCCGATCGCCATCGCCCCCAAGTCCCGCGGGGACGAGGAGAAGCTGTCCTCGGGCCTGGCCCGGACCGAGGCCGAGGACCTGACCCTGCGGGTCGAGCGCAACGCCGACACCCACCAGACGATCCTGTGGGGCATGGGCGAGAACCACATCGAGGTGACCCTGGAGCGGCTCAAGCGCAAGTACGGGGTCGAGGTCACCCAGGTGCCGCTGCTGCTCCCCTACAAGGAGACCTTCAAGGCCCCGGTCAAGGCCATGGGCCGGCACGTCAAGCAGTCGGGCGGCCACGGCCAGTACGCCATCTGCAACATCGAGGTCGAGCCGCTGCCCCGGGGCAGCGGCTTCGAGTACGCCGACAAGATCTACGGCGGGGCCGTGCCCAACCAGTTCATCCCCTCGGTCGAGAAGGGCGTGCGCAAGGCCATGGAGGACGGCCTGGTCGCCGGCTACCCGGTGGTCGACCTCCGGGTCACCCTGTACGACGGCAAGTTCCACTCGGTCGACTCCTCGGACATGGCCTTCCAGATCGCCGGCAGCATGGCCCTCAAGGAGGCGGCCGCCCAGGCCGACATCGTGCTCCTGGAGCCCGTGCTCGAGCTGGAGGTGCTGGTGCCCGACGAGTACGTCGGCGACATCCTCGGCGACCTGTCGTCGCGGCGGGGCCGGGTGGTCGGCACCGACCCGGTCGGCACCGGCCGGACCCTGGTCCGGGCCACCGTGCCCGAGGCCGAGGCGGTCCGCTACGCGATCGACCTGCGCTCGATGACCAGGGGCAAGGGGTCGTTCGCGCGCAAGTTCTCCCATTACGAGGAGCTGCCGCCCCACATGGCGGCCAAGGTCATCGAGGAGGCCAACACCCGGAAGTGAGCGGCAACGGGGGGGAACCGCTGCTGGTCACCGGGATGCCGCGGACGGCGACCAGCTGGGTGGGCAAGATGCTGGAGGCCAGCGGCGGGCTGGTGTACGTCAACGAGCCCATGAACCCCCAGCACCCGCCCGGCCGCTCCCCCGGGGTCCTGCGGGCCGACGTCGAGCACGCCTTCCAGTACATCAGCGAGCACAACGAGCGGGACTGGCTGCCGGCGTTCCGGGACACGGTCCGGCTCCGCTTCCATCCCCTGGCCGAGCTGCGCCGCAACCACCGCCCCTACGACCTGGCCCGCACGGTCAAGTACACCGCCGGGTTCGCCGTCGGCCGCCTCCGGGGCCGCCGGGCCCTGCTCGACGACCCCTACGCCGTGTTCGCCGCCCCGTGGCTGCACCGGCGGGTCGGCTGCCGGGTGGTGGTGACGGTCCGCGACCCGGTGGCGACGGTGTCGAGCTGGCGGCGGCTCGGCTGGACCCCGCGGCTGGGCGAGCTGCTGGCCCAGCCGGCCCTGGTCCGTGACCGGCTGGCCCGGTTCGCCCCCGACCTGGAGGCGGCCGCGGCCGGCGACGGCGACCGCGCCGACGGGGTGGGGCAGGCCAGCCTGCTGTGGCGGGTCATCTACGGGACGGTGGCCGCCTACCGCGACGAGCTCTCCGGCCTGGAGGTGGTCCGCCACGAGGACCTCTCGGCCGACCCGGTGCCGGCCTTCGCCGCCCTCTACGGGCGGCTCGGGCTGCCGTTCGGGCCCGGGGCCGAGCAGGCGATCCGGGCCGCGACCACCGCCGGGTCGGGCGGGGGCGCGATGCGCTGGTCGGTGTCGGCGGGCGGGGTGTCCAAGACGGCCGCCCGCCGCCTCGACAGCCGGGCGAACCTCCAGGTGTGGCGCGAGCGGCTCAGCGACGACGAGGTGGCCCGCATCCGCGACCTGACCGCCGACGTCGCCGGCGAGTTCGGCTATCAACCGGGGGGCTAGGCCGGACCCCTACACCTCCGGGAACGGCAGCCGGTAGGGCCAGCCCTCGAACTGGGGGCCGCCGTCCCAGGGCCAGCACTCGATCACGAACTGGCGGTTGGTCTTGTCCACCCGGACCAGGCCGTAGCCCTCCCGCTTGCGCGCCCGGTCGCCGAGCTCGCCGCTGCGGCCGCGGCGGGCGGCCCGGAAGGCGGCCTTGGTGAGCTTGGGGTTGGCGACGGCCAGGACCCGCATGCGGTTGCCGTAGGCGTCGGTGAAGTCGCCCGTCCAGGGGCTGTCGCCCGGGTTCGGGAGCCCGCCGGCCGGCTCGAACCAGCGCTGCCAGGCGCTGCCGGCGGCCGGGGCCACGAACTGGACCGGGCCGTCGCCGAAGCGGTCGAGGCCGTGGTGGACCAGGCTGGCCAGGTGCTGGTCGCCCGACAGCAGCAGCGCCCCGGCCCGCTTGACCAGCTCCAGGGCGGTGCGGCGCCCGGCCACGGCGGCGTCGGCGTCCGAGTCGAACTGGGCCCGGCCCCGCTCGTCGGTCTGCAGGCACCCCCACAGGGTCTGGGAGAAGCAGAGCTTGGGGCTGCCGGGGTCCGAGGCCGCCCACTCCCCCAGGAACCGCTCCTGGCGGTCGCCGAGGATGGTCAGGTCGTAGCGCCGCCCCGAGGCGTCCCGGTTGTCCTTGTCCCCGGTCTTGAACTTGCGGTCCTCGACCATGGCGAACCCGACTCCGCCGTAGCGGAAGGCGCCGTAGTAGACGCCGATGCCCTGGGCCACCGGGGCCGGGTCGTAGGGGTCGGGGTTGTGGCCGGTCTGGACCCGCTGGACCAGGTTGACCCAGGCCGCCGGGTGGATGTAGCCGCCCTGGCGG
>DASZON010000425.1:0-3576 GCA_035550755.1 Actinomycetota bacterium
GGCTACACCGCCTGGGACGCCATGCTCGTGCTCAGCGTCCCCGCCGCCTGCCTGGTCCTCGGGCGGCTGATCAAGCACCGGCGGACCGCCTCAGTCCTGATCACGGCCGGGCTCACCTACTGCTCGGCGGTGCTGGTGAGCTTCTCCGGGGGCTCGATCGAGGCCCACTTCCACTTCTTCGTCATGATCGGCTTCATCGCCCTCTATCAGGACTGGGTGCCGTTCCTATGGAACGTTGGCTTCACCGTGCTGAGCCACGGCATCGGCTCGGCGGTGAAGACCAACCTGATCTTCAACCACCCGTCAGGGCAGACCAGCCCCTGGGTGTGGTCGGCCATCCACGGGATCGCCGTGCTCGCCGCCTGCTGCGGCGTGGTCATCTTCTGGGAGACGACCGAGCGCGAGCAGCGCAAGACCCTGGCCCTGACCCGGCAGCTGGCCGACGCCGAGATCACCCGGCGTCGCTTCACCTCCGACCTGCTGGTCAACCTGGCCCGTCGCAACCAGAGCCTGCTCTACCGCCAGCTCGGGCTCATCAACCAGCTCGAGGACCAGGAGGAGGACCCCGACGCCCTGGCCGACCTGTTCCGCCTCGACCACCTGGCGACCCGGATCCGCCGCAACGCCGAGAGCCTGCTGGTCCTGTCGGGCGAGGAGCCGCCCCGGACCTGGGGGCGGCCGGTGGCCCTGGTCGACGTCGTCCGGGCGGCCATCGCCGAGACCGAGGACCTGGACCGGGTGGTGTTCGCCGTCGACGAGCGGCTGGCCGTGTTCGGCAACGCCGTGGCCGACCTCACCCACCTGGTGGCCGAGCTGGTCGAGAACGCCGTCCATTTCTCGCCCCCAGAGGCCAGCGTGATCATCCGCACCCGCCCCTACCTCCAGACCCCGGGGGCGCATGTCCTCACCGTCGAGGACTGGGGCGTGGGCATGCGGCCCGAGGACATGGCCGCCGCCAACGAGCTGCTGGCGACCCCGGTCGACGTCGACCTGTCGGTCTCCCAGCGTCTCGGTCTCCACGTGGTCGCCCGCCTGGCCCAGCGCCATGCCATCGAGGTGTCCCTCACCCCGACCCCCGGCTGCGGGGTCACCGCCGCCGTGGTCCTGCCCCCGTCGCTGTTCGCCGACCCCGACGCCACCCCCGAGCCGATGTTCACCGACGGGCCCGAAGAGGTCCCCGCCGGGGTGGTCCCGGCCCTTGCCGCCGCCACCAGGGCGACCTCGGTCGCCGACCTCCCCACAGGCCCGCCACCCCCGGTCCCCCCGGCCCCACCGGCCCCGGCCGCGCGGTCCGGGTCCGCCGAGCCGCGGCCCGGGCCGGAGTGGCCGGCGTCCCCGGCCGAGCGCTGGATCGACCTGAGCGACGACGCGGCCCCGACCGCTGCCGACGGCAACGGCCACGGGGGCGGCTTCGACGCCCCGACCGGCAACGGCCACGACGACCTCGACCCGGCCGACTGGTCCGGCTGGTGGGAGTCCTCCCCGAGCGATCTCCAGGACGGCGACCCGCTGTCCCCGATCGCCGCCCGCCCGCCCCTCGCCGAGCGGGTCCACCCCCCAACCGGTGAGCCGGACCCCCACGCCCCGGTGGGCAGGCCAGATCCCCACGCCCCGGTGGGCAGGCCAGATCCCCAGGCCTCGATGGGCAGGCCAGATCTCCGTGCCCCCGTGGGCGCGCCGGACCCCCGGGCCCCGATGGCTGGGCCCCCGATACGGGAGGGTAGCCAGATCCCCGAGGGCGTGGCGCCGGCTGTCCACAGCCCCCGGGACCACAGCGCGTACCACGGTTCCCGGGCCCAGGAGCCCCGGGACCACGACCCCGCGCCGGAGGCGGCGGACGGGCCGATGCTGGCGCGGCGGGTGCCGCAGGCGCATCTCGCGCCCGAACTGCGGCGCAACCGGGAGGCGGCGGCCGGGCCCGCGGCCGAGGAGTCGCGGCCGGACGCGGACGAGGCCAGGGCGGCGCTGTCGCGCTACCAGGCGAGCCGCATGGCGGCCAGAGCGGTGGTCGACGAGGGTGACGCCGAACCACGGCGTCCCGCCGGGGGCGGGTGGGCATGACCGCCGCCGGCACGGTCGACGGGCGCCAGCTCGACTGGCTGCTGGTCGACTTCGTCCGCGGCACCGCCGGGGCCAGGCATGCCCTGGTCGTGTCGGCCGACGGGCTGCGCCTGGCCGCCTCCCACGGGATCGACGAGGCCCTCGGGGACCAGCTGGCCGCCGTCACCTCGGGGCTGATCAGCCTGGCCCAGGGGGTGGCGAGCTCCTTCCAGGCCGGGCCGGTCCGCCAGACGATCGTCGAGATGGCCGGCGGCTACCTGTTCGTCACCTCGATGAGCGAGGGCTCGACCTTGGCCGTGCTCGCCGAGCGGTCCTGCGACATGGGCATGATCGGGTACGAGATGACCCTGCTGGCGGCCCGGGTCGGGCACATGCTCACCCCCGGCCCGCGCGCCGCCGTCCCCGGCCGGGTCGATCGGACCGCCGGATGACCCCCGACGAGCGCCGCTACGTCGACCGGGTGGTACCGGTCTACGCCTTCACCAAGGGGCGGACCCGCGCCGACGGCCAGGACCTGCCCCTGGAGGCGGTGGCCACCGCCACCGGGCGCTCGTTCGCCGCCGGGGCGTCGCTGCAGATGGAGTCGCGGGCGATCGTCGAGCTGTGCGCCCGCCCCAAGTCGCTGGCCGAGATCGGCGCCGCCCTCAAGGTGCCGGTCGGGGTGGCCAGGGTGCTCGTCGGCGACCTCGCCAACGGCGGCTACCTGGAGGTCCACCTGCCACGGATCACCGACGGCGACGGCGGTCCTGGTCACGTCATCCTGGGAAGGTTGCTCGATGGACTCCGTTCGCGTTGACACCCCGCGGCCCCCGCCGCCGGCCCGCCGCGAGCTCATCCCGCTCAAGGTCCTGGTCGCCGGCGGGTTCGGCGCCGGCAAGACCACCTTCGTGGGGGCGATCTCCGAGATCCCGCCGCTGACCACCGAACAGCACATGACCACCCTGTCGGTCGGGGTCGACGACACCGCCCTGGTCCCAGACAAGACCACCACCACCGTGGCCATGGACTTCGGCCGCATCACCGTGGACGAGCAGCTGATCCTGTACCTGTTCGGCACCCCCGGCCAGTCCCGGTTCTGGTTCATGTGGGACGAGCTCGCCCGCGGCGCGGTCGGGGCGGTGATCCTGGTCGACCTGCGCCGGGTCGACGACTGCTTCCCGGCGATCGACTACTTCGAGGACCGGCGCCTGCCGTTCGTGGTCGCGGCCAACGCCTTCCCCGGCACCGACGTCTTCGGTGACCGGGCGGTCCGTGACGCCCTGGCGCTCCCCGAGGGCTACCCCCTGGTCCGGATGGACGCCCGCCAGCCCGGCTCGTGCATGGACGCGCTGGTCGTTCTCGTCGAGCACGCCCTGGCCCGCAGCCTCGGCTAGACCGATGGGCACCTGCGAGGACTTTGCCCGGACGATCGTTGCTGGGCACTTGGGCCGATGTTAGAGTCCGCGCACGCTCGCGGGCTTGCGGCGAAGGAGGTCGGAATGGCCAGCTACGCGGAGCAGGTCGGCGAACGGCTCC